>JBHENM010000408.1:0-3344 GCA_046262035.1 Acidimicrobiales bacterium
GCCTTGTCGAAGGCGCCGAAAACCACCCAGGTGCGGCCCTCCTGCTCGAACACGGCTGGCTGTCCGGTCCAGCCCGTTCCGCACCAGCGGATCGCTCGGCCGCGGTCCGGTGAGTCCGCGCACATGGGCTCCTCCCCGGGAAACCGCCACAGCACCCGCGGCGCACGCGGCACGGGGCCTTGTCCGTAGTAGCTGCGGGTCCCGTTGCCGCGGAAGGTGAGCAGTCCCCGGACAGGTGGCTGCGCCTCCGCCCGTGGTGACTGAGACTCGATCGGAGCCGCAGTCGCCGGGCTGGGAGGTGGAGTCGAACGGATGGGTGCCGGAGCACTCGAGCTGTCGGTACCCGAGCTACAGGCGGTGGCGCCGACCACGAGAATCGCGGCCGCGAGACGAACACTTGCCCGTGCCCAACCCACCGACCGCCGGATCACGATCTCATTGTCCCCCGGCGCGTTGGCGACTTCAACGATCCGGACCGAGGAACGGGGGCCCCTCACCGCCCCGATGCTGATGAGGCGGAGAAGCATGCCTCCTCGATTTAGAGGTTCGTGTCGCCTCAGGGCTGTGCTGGTCTTACTAGCCCTGAAACAAGCGCATAGCCGCTGTCGTGCCCGGCTGCGGGGTCGCGGCTGCGACGGCGGTGCGCGGGTTCGCTCTGCCGGTCGTGTTGGCCGCCCGTCTGGCGTCGAGACGGCGTCGATGAAGCACTGTGAGGTGGGGCGGGTCGGTTTGCGGCGTCGGTGGTCAGAGCCGGTATCGGCGGGGAACGCGGAATGCGGGGTCAGTGGCGTCAGAGGGCGTCGAGGAGACGGAAGAACGCGCCCAACCACGGGTTCCAGGCCTGGACGCGCCAGCGGACGGCTCGGGCGCCTTTGACGATCTGGCAGGGAACGTCGATGAAGGCCTGGCGGAAGGTGCGGAACTCCATGGTGAGCAGCCGGCGGCGCTGCTCGCCGTGGCGGGCCGCCCAGCGGGGGGAGACGGGCAGGAGGAGCGCGCACCAGGCTTTGAGGGTCCAGGCCAGGGCGGCCATGACCATGTAGGCCCAGTTGGCGTTGAGGGTGTTGACGGGGGCGTGCAGGGCGCGGACCCCGCCCTTGAGCTGGGCGATGAGGTTCTCCTGGTTGCAGCGGGAGCGGGCTTCGGCGACGACCTCGTCGGCGCTCAGGTTCCGGTCATTGGTGATGTAGAAGAAGTAGCGGTACTCCTCGAACAAGACGTTGTCGCCCCGCTCGACGGAGATGTTCTTGCGCAGGGCGACCACCCGGTAGGCGCGCTTGCACCTGCCAGGCCGATAGGAGAACTCGATGACCTCCTCGCTCTTCGGGCGCAGCGCCTTGTAGCCGCGGGCACGCACGACGGCGTCTTTCACGTTGGTCGGCCGGGCGCGGGGGCGGGTGGCGATCTGGCGCTCGGCGCGGGCGACCAGGTCGCGGTAGAGCTCGTCGGGAGTCTGTCCGGCCCGCTCGACGAGGTTGGCCCGGGCGTCGTAGCCGAACACGAAGCGCACGCCGTCGGCGTCCCAGCGGTCGAACTCGGCGGTCAGGGAGAAGTCGGTGTCGCCCCGCAGCAGGATGTCGGTGAAGCCGGCCCGACGGCACAAGGCGATGGCCCGGTCGTAGAGGGGGATGACGCCCTCGTGGGAGGGCCGGTTGGCACCGTGAAGGGCCAGGTAGAGAGGCTCGGCGGTGTTGGCCAGGGAGACCATGAGAGCCGAGTAGCCCCAGGTGCCGTTGTAGGCGATGTCCATACCCGCCTTGCACTCCCCGTCGGTGCCCACGATGCTGGCGTCGGCATCGATGCGGGCGGTGGTGGCGAAGAACGCCTCAGGTTGACGGGCCCAGACCTTCTCCCGAGCGGCGTTGATCGCCTCTTGGAGGGCCATGATCGACCCGTCGTCGAAACGACGGCAGAAGTCCCCCGCCGTGGTCGGGTCGGGCAGGGCCTCGGCCCCGATGCCGTCGAGGAACACCCGATCGCCCCGGCGGGCCTCGATGTCCTCCAGCCGGGTCCCGCCGCAGAGCGCGTTGTAGGCGATGTTCAGCACGTGGTCGGACTCGTGGTAGGGGCGGTGCTGGCGCAACAGCTGCACCGAGTCGTCGACCTCGGCGGCCAGGCCGACGCCGGCGACCAGGCGGGCGATCATCCCCATGCCGCCGTGGGCGGTGCCCTTGGAGCGCTCGGAGTACTCGTAGCCGATGTTCGCCCGCCCCAGCACCGGACCGGTCGGGTTGGGGCCGACGGCGTCGGCCAGCCGGCGCTCGATCACCCGCTGCTCGCGTGCCAGCCGACGGCGCAGCTCCCGCTTCGCTCTGCCCATGTCCATCAGTCTGCTACTGTGGGGACCGGGAGAGGTGGACCCTCGGTCAAGATGGGCCAAGGAGGTGGCCATGGGGCCGAGTGCAGCAGAGCGCAGGGCCCAAGCAGCCATCGCTCGGCGTCTCGGCCAGGCCGGCTTCGCGCTCCCCGGTACCCTCATCGAGCGGGCGATGCGGTGCGGCAAGCCCAACTGCGGCTGCAAAGCCGACCCCCCAAGGCTGCACGGGCCCTACCACCAATGGACCCGCAAGATCGACGGCAAGACTGTCACCGTCAACCTCACCGAGAAGCAGGTCGCCCGCTACGGCCCATGGTTCGCCAACACGCGGGCGCTGCGCGCTGCGCTCGACGAACTTGAAGAGCTCTCGCTGCGCATCGCCCAACGGGAAGAGGGCTGGAGGTGAACATCGCCCGGCCCAGGGCCGGTTCCGTTCACCTCAACCGGCCACGCGATGGGCCTCACCCCGCCACAAAGAGCGTTGAAAACCAGGCCTCTCGGCCAAACTCACCGGGCCAAGTCGCCGACTTGCGCTTGGTTCAGGCCTAGCCTAAGGATCGGCACGTGCGTCGCCTGATCGCAGGGTTCGGCGAGCCATCGGGGGAGACAATGGGCGCAGCTACCGGACGGACCTATCGGACAAGA
The DNA here is from genome assembly GCA_046262035.1 of Acidimicrobiales bacterium. GTDB lineage: Bacteria > Actinomycetota > Acidimicrobiia > Acidimicrobiales > AC-14 > JBHENM01. Next base: position 2,963 of record JBHENM010000408.1, read on the forward strand.
TCCGGCACCATGGTGACGGTCGCCGCAATCGCGTTGTTCGCTGGCCTGATGACAGCCCCTCCGGCGCTGGCCCGGCAGGCCAAGCCGAGGATCCTGCCGCCTCAGTCCAGGCCGTTCGGCATGACCTACGGCGAGTGGAGCGCGAAGTGGTGGCAATGGGCCCTCGCTTCTCCGGTCGCCGACAACCCCCTTCTCGATCCCACGGGGGCGAACTGTGCCACCGGGCAAGCAGGCCGCGTGTGGTTCTTGGCCGGCACCTTCGGGGGAGCGCCGGTCACTCGCACCTGCACCGTGCCAGTTGGCACCGCGCTGTTCTTCCCAGTGGTCAACGCCTTTTGTGCTGCTGAACCAGGAGACGATCCAGGTCCCCAGATACAACGCC
>JBHENM010000409.1:0-2014 GCA_046262035.1 Acidimicrobiales bacterium
CGTCCGCTTCGACGGCTCCGCGGGCCAGAGCTTCGGCGCCTTCCTCAACCACGGCATCGAGTTCGAGCTGGTGGGCGAGGCCAACGACTACGTGGGCAAGGCCATGGCCGGCGGACGTATCGTCATCCGGCCCCCGGCCGACGACGCCGGCGGTACTCCCGACCGCGCCGGAACCGAGCCCGTGCTTGCGGGAAACACCTGCCTGTACGGGGCGACCGGGGGCGAGCTTTATGTGGCGGGCACCGCCGGGGAGCGGTTCGCGGTGCGCAACTCAGGAGCCGTCACCATCGTCGAGGGCGTCGGCGATCACGCCTGCGAGTACATGACCGGTGGCACCGTCGTCATCCTCGGTCCCGTCGGCTACAACCTGGGCGCGGGCATGACCGGCGGCCACGCCTTCGTGTGGGACCCCCGGGCCCGGCTCACGGCCCGGCTCAACACTGCGCTGGTCGAGGCCGCGCGTCCCGACGCCGAGCTGGTGGAGGAGCTGCGGTGGCTGGTCGAGCGCCATCAGGAGCTGACGGGCTCGCCCCGAGCCGGCTACCTCCTCAAGGACTGGCAGGCGACGGTCGAGCAGATGTGGGTCGTGGCGCCGGTCGATCGCATCCGGCGCATGGAGACGCAGAGAGCGGGCCGGGTGGAGGCCAGCGCCTAGACGGGCTCAATAGTGCGCGCAGGTCGGCCCTTCGAACTGGGCGGTTTCGCTGGCGGCCCAGCCGCTGCCCGACCGAGTGAGGACCCGCCAGTAGTACACGCCGCCGGGTTGCGAGTCGGAAAGCTGGTAGGTGGAACGATCGGCGGGCAGGGGCTCACTGGAAGCGGCGCTGCCGGAGTCCAGTCCGTCCTGGCGGGTCGACACCACAACCCGCTGCTCGCCCGCCCCCGACGGGCTCCAGTTGAGGATCACCAACGGCCGGGCCAGGTCGGCGGGGTCACATCGGGAGTCTGCGACCAGGCTCGTGGCCGCGCCGCCCCCGCCCACCGTCACATCGCCAGACGGAGGCGGCTCGGGCGGGAGACCCGGGCCTCCGGCAATGGTTTCCGGAGGGTCGACGGTCGAGCCTGCGGTCGTCTCCGGCGACGGGTCGGGCTGGGTGTCCGCCGTCGGGCTGGTCGAGTCCGGAGACCCTCCTCCGCTGGTGGTGCTGGAAGATGTTGCCGAGGCGGTCACCTGCGAGCCTGGCCTCGTCGAGGAGGTGGTTGATCCCCTACCGGCGGCGACGTCCGGGTCGTCGCCGTCGCTGCAGCCGGCGACCAGGGCCAAGGCGAGGACGAGCAGGGGCGCCGCCGGCCACCACCTCGGAAGCCGTCCCCTAGCGGTCGACAATGGCCAAAGGTTATCCCGGCGGCGATCCCTTCGTGGGGGAGAACACTTGCGCCGGGGCCCGCCCAAATGATTGACCAACGGCCCGTAGTGAGTCATGGTCATCGGTGGGTCAGACATGCTCAAGGTCGGGGATAGGGGTCGTCGTGATCAAGGACGTGGAATGGGGCCGTCGCGCGTCACGTCGGTTGAGGCTGGTGTTGGCCGTCAGCTTGATCGGTGCCTCGACGGTTATGCAGCTCGGAGCTGCGCCACCCGCAGTGGCTGCGCCGGTCCCCATCACGTTTACCGACGTGAACCCGGACGTGTCCCCCAACCCGAACCCCAACAGCGCGACCGGAGGTCGGACCAACGGCCTGGCCAGCGCGAGCGGTAACAACCAGGTCTTCTATGCGGCCACTGAGTTCGGGGGCATTTACCGGACGACCAACGGCGGGGCCAACTGGGCCCACCTACCGGGACACCGCCCGATGGTGACGTGGGACGTCGAGGTCGACCCCACCAACAACAACCGAGTCTACGCCACGTCGTTCTTCGACGGTCGGACCGCGCCGGTCTCCGGCATCAACGTGTCGGGTGACGCGGGCGCGACCTGGACCCACCCCGCTACCGCCACACCCCCCGCCGCCTCGTCGGCGAACTACGGCGGATGTGCAACCGTCCCTCGAACCTCTCCCTCAGCCTTCGGCA
>JBHENM010000410.1:0-12778 GCA_046262035.1 Acidimicrobiales bacterium
ACCGATTCACCGGGGTCGACCGACAGCGCCCCCTCTCGCAGGACCGCAGTGATTGTCGTAGCCGTGGCAGCGACGGTAGCCAGCCCCGACGGCGCGGGAAAGCTCCGCGAAGCCGGCCATGGTGGTGCTACCACCCCTTTACAAGACACCAGCTAGCGCCCTTTCCTCGGCGCCCCGATACCGGGTTTACTGGCGGTGTTGCGGCGGCAACATCGAAACGTTGCAGGGGTGCCGGCATTCGGAAGTCACGGCGGACTCTCCGGCCGGCGGTGTCCGGCGCCCCGCCAACGTTCCTCGGCCTCCCCCCACCTGGCCGAACGCTCGGCTACACCACCACGTTTACCAGCTTGGGCGGCACCGAGATCATCTTGCGCGGCTGCCGGCCCTCGAGGGCGGCCTGCACCTTGGGCAGGGCCAGGGCCAAGCGTTCCATCTCCCGGGCGTCGACCGCGGCCGCGACCTCCACCCGATCCCGCACCTTGCCGTTGACCTGCACCACCATCGTCGTCACCTCGACCGCGGCCAGCGCGGCGTCGGCCTGGGGCCAGCTTTGGTCGTGCACGCGCTCCCCGGGGTGGCGACGCTCCCACAGCTCGGCCGTGACGTGGGGCGCCATGGGGGCCATCAACAGGAGCAGGCTGTCCACCGCAAAGCCGAGGGCATCGCCGTCGGCGCTTCCCCGCTTGGTCAGCAGGTTGGTGAACTCCATGCAGGCGGCGACCGCGGTGTTGTACGACCAGCGCTCGTAGTCCTCGGACACCCGGGCGATCAACCGGTGAGTTGCCCGGGTCAGCTCGTCGGCCGAGAGGGGACGCTCTCCCTCGCCAGATACGGCCCGGGGTGGGGTTGGCGCCCCACGCTCGGGAGGAGGATGGGCCGGCTCCGTGCCGAACGGTGTGGCTGGTCCCACCCGGGGCGGCGAAGCCGCAGAAGATTCAGCGACGCGCCATACCCGCTGGAGGAAGCGGGAGCAGCCCTCGATCACCTCGTCGGACTGCTCGCTCCAGTCCAGGTCGTCCCCGGGCGGACCGGCGAAGAGGTGGAACAACCGCAGGGCGTCGGCCCCGGTCGCGTCGAAGTAGCGCGAGGGGGCCACCAGATTTCCCTTCGACTTCGACATCTTGGTGCCGCCCATGCGGATCATGCCCTGGGTGAACAGCCGGGCGAAGGGCTCCCGCAGGTCCTTGGGGGCCACCCCCAGGTCGGCCAGGGCCTTGGTGAAGAAGCGGGCGTACATCAGGTGGAGGATGGCGTGCTCGATCCCTCCGATGTACTGGTCCACGGGCATCCACCGGTCGACGGCGGCCGGGTCGAAGGGCGCCTCGGCGTTCCACGGGTCGCAAAAGCGCAGGAAGTACCAGGACGAGTCGACGAACGTGTCCATGGTGTCAGTCTCGCGGGTGGCGGGGCCGCCACACGTGGGGCACGTGGTGTTGAGGAAGCCCTCGTGAAAGCGCAGGGGCGACTCGCCCGTGGGGCGGAACTCCACGTCGTCCGGCAGCAGCACCGGGAGTTCGTCGTCGGGGACGCCCACCGCACCGTGCTCGGGGCAGTAGGCCACGGGGATCGGGCAGCCCCAGTACCGCTGGCGCGACAGCAGCCAGTCCCGCAGCCGGTAGTTCACCGTGCGCCGGCCGATGCCCTGCTCTTCCAGCCACAGGATGGCCCGCTCGACGGCTTCGTCCTTGGAAAGGCCGTCCAGCCACTTGCTGTTGATGGCCCGGCCCTCGCCCGTGTAGGCCTCGCCTTCCCAGCCGTCTGGGGGCTCAACGGTGCGGATGATGGGCAGGTCGTAGGCCTTGGCGAAGTCCCAGTCCCGCTGGTCCTCGCCGGGGACGGCCATGATCGCCCCCGTGCCGTAGCCCATAAGCACGTAGTCCGCCAGATACACGGGCACCTCGGCCCGGTTGAAGGGGTTGACGACGCAGGAGCCGGTGAAGACGCCCCGTTTCGACAGCGGTTCATCGGTGGACTGGCGCTCGAGGTCGGACTCCTGGCTCACCTTGGCCCGGAAAGCCTCCACCTCCGCCCGCTGCCCATCGGTCGTCAGCTCAGGGACCAGGGGGTGCTCGGGGGCGAGCACGGCGTAGGTCATCCCGAAGCTGGTGTCGGGCCGGGTGGTGAAGACGGTGACGGCGAGGTCCGGGCGCCCGGCCACGGGCAGGTCGAACTCGGCCCCGTGGGAGCGGCCGATCCAGTTGCGCTGCATGACCTTCACCCGCTCGGGCCAGTCCAAACCCTCCATGTCGTCCAGCAGCTGGTCGGCGTACTGGGTGATGCGGAAGAACCACTGCTCCAGCTGGCGCTTGACCACCAGGTCGCCCGACCGCTCACACGTGCCGTCGGGCAGGACCTGCTCGTTGGCCAGCACCGTCTGGCAGCCGGGGCACCAGTTGACGGGCGCGTCCTTGCGGTAGGCCAGGCCCGCCTCCCACAGGCGGAGGAAGATCCACTGGGTCCAGCGCATGTACTCGGGGTCGTGGCTGCGAATCTCCCGCCGCCAGTCGTACATCGACCCCAGGCGTTCCAAGGACGCCTTCAGCTCGGCGATGCGCTGGTCGGTGAAGGGGCGGGGATGGGTGCCGCTCTTGATGGCCGCGTTCTCGGCCGGCAGCCCGAACGAGTCGAAGCCGATGGGCGACAGGACCGCGTACCCGTGCATGGTGCGGTGGCGCACGATCAGGTCGCCGAACGTGTAGTTGCGCACGTGCCCCATGTGGGCCGGCCCACTGGGATAGGGGTACATGCACAGGCAGTAGAAGGGAGGGCGGGGATCGTCGGACTCGACTTGGTAGGCGCCCGTCTCCCGCCAGTGGGCCTGCCACTTGCGCTCGATACCCTGGACGTCGTACGCCTCGGCCACGGTCGGCATGGTACCGGTGGACGGCTGGCGCCCCGGTCCCATTCCGCTCCCGCTAGGGCCCCGAGCTGCTTGCCGATTGCCGACCCGCGCGCCGGGCGAGGTGAGCGACACCCGCGCCGGCGGCGTCGGCGGTTATGAAGGCCAGTCGGGCCAGCACGGCGACGGCCACTGCCGCCTCGTCCGAGATTCCGGAGGCTACGGACACGAACACGGCCTCGCGCACTCCGAGCCCACCGGGTGCGCCCACGACCAGGAAGCCGGCGAGCCATGACAGCGTCGTCGCCAGGAGCAGTTGTCGGGCGTCGACCGAGGAGGTCACCGCCCGGGCGATGCTGGTGGTGGCCAGGGCCACCATGATCCAACCGGGCACGTACAGGAGGACCAGGCGCGCCGCCTCACCCCACGATGGCGTGGACCGGACGTCTCCCGTACCCGGCAGCCGTCTCAGCACCGCGCCCGCGATCCGGGGATGGAGCACGAGCATCCCGACGGGCAACACCATGAGCAACCACACCGCCTTTCCCGCCGACCCTCCGACGCCGGTGAGCAACGCGGCCACGGCCACCAGCGCGCACGCCAGGTAGAGGCCGGCGAGGGACAGCATCACCCCGGCGTAGGCGTCGATCCGGGTGAGCCCGCGGCGGCGGGCCAGCTCCGCCCTCCCCACCGTGGCCCATATGGCCCCGGGCACGTACTTTCCCAACTCGCCCTTGAAGTACAGCACCACCGTGTCGAACCGGCTGAGGGTCGGTCCCACCAGCCGCTGAGCCGTCCGCCACGGGAGGGCGATGGCGACCATGGCCGCGGCGGCGAGGACCCATCCCAGCGTCAGCCACCCGGCCTCCGCGCCGGTCAGCAGCCCTCGGGCCTCATCCCACTGGCTGGCCAGGGCGTGGATGACGAAGCCACATCCGACCAGAGACGCCACAACCCCCAGGAGGCGCGCGGCCCACGGGATCAGCGGGCGGGTCTGCTCGGCCACGGCGTGGCCAGGATCATCGTCCACGGGAACGGTCGCCAGTGGCCGACGACGCGTAGGTGTCGGGAGACCACCCCGCGGAAGGATCTACTGCCCCAGTGCTGCACGTGGCCCGGAGTGTTACCCCACGCGGGCAGGTACCGGCGCCTGACGATGTTTCCGATCCGCCACAGCGGCTCCCTGGGCACGGACAGGATGACGGACCCGCGGGCGACGCGCCCGATCTCGGCCAGCGCCGCCGCGGGGTCGTCGAGGTGCTCGAGCACCTCGATGGCCAGGACCAAATCGAAGCTCCCCTCCGGGAACGGCAGACGAGCGGCGTCGCCGAACGTGCCTCGAAGTCCCCGCTCCCGCCAGTGGCGAGCCAGGTCGTCGTCGCTCAGGTCGACGCCCACGATGGTGGCTTCCGGAAAGCGTCGCGCCACGTGCCCGGCGATGACCCCCTCCCCGCTGCCGATCTCGAGGACACGGCCGGGTGCCGAGGCGGGAAGGGCGGCGTCGAGGCACCGGAGGAACCGGGCCATCAGCCGGCGTTCGATTCCGTGCTCGCTCTCGTACTTGTCGTAGACGTTCCCGGTCGGGGCGGAAACCCTTCCGGTCATGAATCGGCCGGTTCCACCGTGTAGTCCCGCTTGGTGGCCGAGACCACCAGGTCGGCGAGGAGTCCGACCGTGAACAGCTGCAGGGCCGCGAACAGGATGAGCAAGGTGTTGGTTGCGACCCGCAGGGGATGGACGGTGAGGTCGAAGACGAGCTTGCCCGTCCCGAGGGTCAGCAAGGCGAGACCCACGGGGACGAAGATCCGCAGGGGTTGGTAGGACATGACCATGCGCACGATCTGGGTGAGGTACCGGTAGGTGTCCCTCCACCAGTGAAACTTCGACTTCCCCACCCGCGGCAAGTACTCAATGGGCACGTACTTGACGCTGTACCCGTTGATGAGGAAGGCCATGGTCATGGTGCTCACGCACGAGAAGCCCTTCGGCAGCAAGGGCATGAATTGCTCTCCTACCGGCCGACGAAATGCCCGGAACCCGGAGTTCAGGTCCGGTATAGGTTTCTCGACCAGGTAAGAGGCCAGCCTGCGCATCGTCCACTTCGCCGGCACCCGGAGGGCCTTGGCGCCACCCCGCTCACTGGTCCGGGCGCCCACAACCTGGTCGAAGCCCTCGAGCTGGGAAACCAGGTCGGGAATCTCCTCGTTCGGATAGGTCATGTCCACGTCGGTCCAGACGACGACCCGTCCCTTGGCCGCCCGGGTACCGGCCTTTCGGGCCGTCCCCGTGCCCTGGTTGGACCGGAACCGGATGAGCCGGATCCCGTCCATGCGGCCCAGCTCCTCCGCTGACCCGTCTGTGGATCCGTCGTCCACCACGATGATCTCGAACGTGTACGGCGACCTTTCGAGAGCGGCTTGGATGCGCTTTATCTCCTGCGTAAGGTGGCCGGCCTCGTTGTAGACAGGCAACACCACCGATACGTCGAGCTCGCTTTCCCCCAATCCGTTCATGCCGCTGTTTCCTCCGACAGTCGCCCCCACAGTACGCTCCCGTCCCCCGAGGCCGAGCAGCCAGGAGCGCCTTTGAGGGCCCCCATATCGTTCGAGGCGCAGCGCCGCGAGGGCGACCCTGGGATCCCGCTGGCCCTCTTGGCGACCACCATGGTCGGTCTCACCGGCTGGTTGACGGTGGCCCTGCGGCGCAGCGGCTTCCTGGGCACCGACTTCCTGAGCCTCGGCGCTGCCCGCCGGGAAGGCCTGTCCTTCGACTATCTGGCCAGCCCCGTTTTCGGTCACTTCGTTCCCGGGCACCGCTTGGGCAACTGGCTCGTGGAGTCCGTCGCTCCTCTCAACTTCGGTTTCGCCAACGTGGTCCTGCTGGCGTGCTTCGCCCTGTCCCTGCTGGTCCTGCACCGGGTGCTCGCCGAGCTGTTCCGCCCCGGCCCCGCGCCCTTGCTCCTCACCCTCTTCTTCGGCGTGTCCGCCATCCAGGTCGGCACCGCGCAGTGGTGGGCCGCGGGGCTGAGCCGGCTTCCGGCGGGGCTGTTCGGGCTCGTGGCCATCCTCCTCCACCTTCGCTACCGCCGGGAGGGGAGAGCGGGCCTGCTCGTCGGCTCGGTGGTGGCCGTCGGCCTGGCCATGGCCTTCTCCGAGGACGCCGCCCTGCTTCTCGTCCTCCTGGTCGCCCTCAGGGTTCTCGTGCTCCACCCCGAGGAGCCTCTTGTCGACTCCATTCGGGCAGCGGTGGCCGAGTGGAAGATCTGGCTGCTGTACCTGATCCCGATCGCCGTGAGCCTTCTGGGCTCGACCACGCAGACCGACACCCTCTCCGAGTTCAACTCCCTGGGCGACGCCGTCCGGTACATCGGCTCTGCGTGGTTCCACGCTTTCGTGCCCGTCGTGCTGGGCCAGTTCGTCAACGACGGGCCCCTGACGCCGACCGAAGTAGGGGTTGTCGTGATGTCCCAGGCCGCGTTGGTCGCCCTCGTGGCGTGGACGGTTGTCCGGCGGCCGGAAGCATGGCGGGCGTGGCTGTTCTTCGCCATCGGGTTCGTCGTCACCCAGCTACCGGTCGCTTCGATCAGAACGGGGTTCTTCGAGCCCGAGCACGTCGCTCACCAGTACCGCTACTACTCGGTGACGCTCGTGTTCTTCACCATCGCCTTGGCCGCCGCCGTCCTCCCGGTCAGAGGGACGGTGGAGGAGACCACCGGGCGATCAGATTCCCGCCTCCCGAGTTGGCCGGCGCTCGTCGCCATGAGCCTTGTCGGGGCGGTGTACGTCGCCGGCTCGGTGTGGACGTCCGTGCGCGTCGCCGACGAGTTCCCCGGGCGACAGGCTGGCCCCTACATGGAGACGCTGCAGGACGAGCTGCAAGCACTGGGCCGGTCCACTCCGGAGTTCACGCTTCTCGACGGGGAGGTTCCCGAGGACGTCATCCAGCACTTCCTCGTGCCCGACAACCGGCTCCGCACCATCGTCCCCCTCGTGGATCCGGACATCAGCCTCGCCACGGACGGCCCGGCCCTGCATCGAGCCACCGACGACGGACATCTGGAGCCGATCACGTTCACCGTGCAACAGGGGGGGCCGGCGCTGGGGCTCTTCGCGACCCTGACCGTGGGCGTGCTGGAAGCGCCGTGGTCGGTCGAGGACGGTCAGCTGTGCGTCCAGTCCGGCGAGCGTCCGGCCCTGATCGGCTACCGCCCCCCGGTCCCGGTCGGCCCCGGCAACTGGCACCTGCGGGTGCGGTACCGAACGGATGACACCAGCTTCGCCCTCGTCCTCGTGGAGCAGCGCGGCGTAGTCGAGGCGGCACCCGAGGAAGGGTTTCCCATCACCGGGGACAGGACGGAAGCCACCTCGGCGCTCGGGAGCGACGGCTTCAGCGCCGTGTTCCTCCACGTGCAACCGAACGTCCGCTTCTGCCTGAGCGAGGTGGCCCTCGCCCTCGTGGAGGTCCCAGGGGGTTCCGCCACCGGGTGACGGGTGAAGGGCCCCGCCGTCCCGAGCAGGAATTCCTGGCGGTATCGGCCGGCGGGTGCAAGGCTCTGCTCACCGATGAGCGGTGTCTTCATCAGTTACCGGCGGGAGGACTCCTCTTACATCGCCGGCCGTCTTCACGACCGGCTGGCGGACGCCCTGGGTGCCGAGCACATCTTCCGCGACGTCGACGCCATGAAACCGGGCGCCGACTTCACCGAGAGGATCGGGGAGGCGGTCGGGTCTTGTGAAGTCCTCTTGGCCGTCATCGGCCAGGACTGGCTGTCGGTCCGGGGCCCGGGCGGAGGACGCCGCATCGACGAGCCCCGGGACTGGGTCCGCCTGGAAATTGCCGCCGCCCTCGCTCGGGACATCCTGGTCGTGCCCGTGCTGGTCGAGAACGCCCAGATGCCCACCGAGGACGAGTTGCCGGAAGACCTGCGCGCACTGGCCCGCCGCAATGCGATGGACCTCACCGACCGGAGGTGGCGCGAAGACACGGAGAACCTCCTGCAGGTCGTGCGCGAGGTGATGCCCGACTCGGAGCTCTCCCCTGCGGCCCCGGCGCCGCCGGCCACGGCCAAACCGAGCCCTCCCCGCCTACGGGGCCGCTCAGGCGCGGCTGGCGGCCCCGAAGCCACCCCACGCCCTGGCGCCCTCGGGGCTGCCCGCCGGTGGTGGTCCGGCCTATCGGCCTTGGGCAAGGTCGGCGTCGGCCTGCTGGCCGTGGTGGTGCTGACAGTGGTCGGGGCGATCGTCGACCGCTTGTTCGGGTCCGAGGAGACTACGGACAGCACCGCGACCTCCGCCCTGTCCTACCCCCAGAGCATGGCCCTGGATGATGCCGGGAATCTCCTCGTGGCCGATGCCGACAGCGGCACGCTGATGCGAGTGAGCCTGGCGACCGGCGCCGTCACCGAGGTGGAGCCGACGCTCTCCCCGGAACTGGAAGCGGAGAGGGTATCCCAGACGCCGTGGGCAGTGGCCTTCGCCGGCGGGAACCTTTACGTGGCGGGCAAGGAGGAGGGCGGAATAGTCCGCGTCGACGGCAACGGGGTCGTGACCCGGGTCGTGGCCCGCTCCGCGGGCTCGGACCTGCGAGGGGCTATGGCCATCGCCGTCGACAGCGAGGGTCGCCCGGTCGTAGCCACCGACCGGGAGGTGCTGAGGATCGGCCCCGACGGCAGTCTGGCCACCATCGCCGGTGGGCCCACCAAGGGGTTTGGCGGTGACGGTGTTCCCGCCACCGCGGCGAAGCTGGACACCCCTTCGGCCCTGGCCTACGGCCCCGACGGCAGCCTCTACATCGCCGATTCGGGCAACCGCCGGATTCGCCGGGTGGGGCCCGACGGCACCATCACCGCGGTGGCGGGGACAGGCAGCGAGACGCCCAGCGGCGACGGCGGCCCGGCGGTGGAGGCAGGCCTAGGCGCGGTCACGGCCCTGGCCGTCGACGGGGACGGCAACGTCTACCTCGCAGCCGAGTACCAGGTGCGCCGCATCCGCCCCGACGGCACGATCAACCGGATCGCCGGCCACCCGGAACGTGAGTCGGGCCTATCGGGCGACGGGGGCCCGGCCGTGAATGCCGTGTTCGGCAACTTGACCGCGCTGGCGGCCGACGACGAAGGCAACCTCTACATCGCCGACGAGAGCAACGACAGGATCCGCCGGATCAACGCCGCCGGCATCATCGACACGCTGGCGTCATAACTCCCGGCGCCTGGGGCGAGGCCGGGGCCGGTTCCGTGCCGAACGGTGTGACTGGGGCCCCGGCCGGGGCGGCGAAGCCGCCAGCAAGCCAGACGGCCGGCGGCGGGTTGGGCCCCGCCGCTTCGGAGGAGGCCGGGGCCGGTTCCGTGCCGAACGGTGTGACTGGGGCCCCGGCCGGGGCGGCGAAGCCGCCAGCAAGCAGAGTGGAGCTGATCGGGCTCGAACCGACGACCTCCTGCATGCCATGCAGGCGCTCTTCCAAACTGAGCTACAGCCCCGGAAGGCCCAACGCTAGCAGGAGGGCCGGCGCCGCCGGACCACCGCCAGCGCGACGGCCGGATCATGAAACGCCATGAGATCCCACAAGAAGAAGCACCCGGACGCTATGATCGCGCCATGGTCGAGGACGAAATCCACTGGATGAGCACGGGCGAGGCGGCCAAGCGCTTGGGCGTCACCGTTCGCACGCTCTACCGCCTCATCGACGAGAGCCAGCTTCCCGCCTACAAGTTCGGGCGGGTCATCCGGTTGCAGGAGGGCGAGGTAGACGCCTTCATCGAGGCCTCCCGGGTCCTCCCCGGCTCCCTCGAACACCTCTATCCCGAGGCCAAGAGAGAGACCTCCGAGAGCGAGTGAGCACGCACGTAGGCCAGCACCGAGGGCTCGCCCTCGGTTTCCACCACCAACACGTCCACGCCCACCGCCCGTAGCTCGCCCGTGAGCGCCGCGTTCCCGGCGAACAACGCCACCCTCGGCCGTTCTGCGGACCAGCGGGCGAGGACGTCGACGAGGGCGGCACCCCCCGCCTCCGTGGTCACTTCGTCCAGCTCGGCGCCGAAGGGGGGATCGGGCCCTACGGCGACCGGTGGGCGCTTGCGTCGGTCGGAGGAAGGCACCGGGCGTACCCACGCCAGAGCGCTCAGGGGCACGAGGGTCGTGCGGCCAGTGCCAGCGACCGCCACGAAGTCCCGCCCCAGGGCCGTAAGCCGCCCCTGCACCTGACGGCCGCCGGTGATCGTCAGCACGACTTCCGCCCCTCGCTCGGCCAGGCCGGCTAGAACCTGCGCCAGGCGGGCGTCCTCTTCGGCCTGCGTGCGCAACCAGCGCTCCCGCACCCGGGCCTCTGCGGCCTCCCGGGCGCGGGCCTCGGCCGCCCATCGCTCGAGGCCGTCGAAGGCCCCCGGGTCCTCCTCCGCCACGGGATGCGAGCGTACCGGTACCGTCAGGGCGGTGAGCGACTGCATCTTCTGCAAGATCGTGGCGGGAGAGGTGCCCTCCGAGGAGGTGGCGTCGAGCGACGGCACCTATGCCTTCCGGGACGTCAACCCGGCCATGCCCAGCCACGTCCTCGTCGTGCCCCGCGAGCACATCGAGTCGGCCGGCAGCCTCCAGCTGGACCACGGGCAGCTGCTGGCCGAGATGTTCCACACCGCCCAGCAGGTGGCCCGCCACGAGGGCCTGGCCGATCGCGGCTACCGGCTGGTGTTCAACGTCGGCGACGACGCCCTCAACTCGGTACCACACCTTCACCTGCACGTCCTCGGCGGCCGGCGGATGGAATGGCCACCGGGCTGAAGGTCATTCGATAACCTGGCTTACGCAGGTGTCCCCAACCTCCGTCAAAGTCCTCGTGCCTGGTAACCACCTAATGGTGGAGCTTCTCGGCGAACGCGATGAGCTTCTGCGTCTGGTGGAGGGTGCGTTCGACGGGTCCGACATCCTCGTCCGCGGCAACGAGATTTCCATCAGCGGCGCCGACGCCGACCGGGTGGGCAAGCTCTTCGATGAGCTGGTGCGGATGATCCGCCAGGGGCACCGGCTGGACGCAGCCGACGTGGGCCGCACCATAGAGATGGTCAAAGCCGACGAGAAGCCGTCGGAGGTGCTCTCCAGCGAGGTCCTCCGCTCCGCCCGAGGCCGGCCCGTCCGTCCCAAGACCACCGGTCAGCGGCGCTACACCGACGCCATCGGTCGCAACGTGGTGACCTTCGGCATCGGCCCTGCGGGCACCGGGAAGTCCTACCTGGCCGTGGCCATGGCCGTGCAGTCGCTGAGCGCCCGCGAGGTCAGCCGCATCATCCTCACCCGGCCCGCGGTCGAGGCCGGGGAGCGCCTGGGCTTCCTCCCCGGCGACCTCCTGGCCAAGGTCGATCCCTATCTCCGCCCCCTCTACGACGCCCTCTACGACATGCTCGGCCCCGAGGGCGCCAAGCGGCTGTTCGACGGGGACACCATTGAGGTCGCCCCCCTGGCTTACATGCGGGGGCGCACGCTGAACGACAGCTTCCTCATCCTCGACGAGGCCCAGAACACGACGCCCGAGCAGATGAAGATGTTTCTCACCCGGATCGGCTTCAACTCCAAGGCCGTGGTCACGGGTGACGTGACCCAGGTCGACCTGGCCGCCGGCCGGAGCGGGCTGCTGGGCCTGGAGAAGGTCCTGCAGGAGATCGACGGCCTGGAGTTCGTCCACCTCACCTCGCGCGACGTGGTGCGCCACCGGATCGTGCAGGACATCGTGGACGCCTACGAGCGGCTCACCGAGCCGGTGGCGGGGGCCCGATGACGGCCCGGACCGGGGGCATCACCGTCTTCGCCGCGGACGAGCAGTCGGACGAGCCCGTCGACACCCTCCGCTGGGTCCACCTGGCCGAGGGGGTGCTGGAGGCAGAAGGCGTGCGGGGGGACGCCGAGCTCTCCATGCTGTTCGTGGACGAGGGCGCCATGGCCGAGCTGAACCAGCGATTCCTCGGACGGGAGGGTCCCACCGACGTGCTCGCCTTCCCCATCGACGACGACGTCTACGAGGGGGGCCGGTTGCCGGACTCCCTCGGCCCCGCAGGGCCGGCCGACGACATCGAGCCCTCGGATCTCCCCACCCTGCTGGGTGACGTGGTGGTGTGCCCGGCCGTAGCCCGCATGAACGCTCCCAGCCACGCCGGCAATTACGACGACGAGATGGCCCTCCTGGTCGTCCACGGCATCCTCCACTTGCTGGGCATGGACCACGCCGACGACACCGATGCCACGGTCATGGAGCGGCGCGAGCAGGAACTCCTGAAGCAACTGCACCGCGGATGAGCAGCGAGGGGATGCTCTGGGCTGCCGTACTCGTGCTCATCGGTATGGCCGCCTTCCTGGCCATGGCCGAGACCAGCCTGACGCGGGTCAACCGGGTCAAGGCCATCACCCTCGAGGAGGAGGGCAGGCGCGGTGCGGTGGCCCTCCACAAGCTGGTCGAGCACCCGGAGCGGTTCCTCAACCCGGTGCTGTTCCTGGTCCTGCTGTGCCATCTCGTGGCCGCCACCCTGGTCGGTGTGCTGGCGGAGCGGACGTTCGGGCCGGCAGGGGTGGCGGTGGCCATCTTCTTCGAGGTCGTCGTCATCTTCGTGCTGGCCGAGGCCGTGCCCAAGACCTACGCCGTGCAGCATCCGGAGCGGGCCGCCTTGCGGGTCGCGCCCATCGTGTACGCCATCGCCCGGTTCCTGCCCATCCGGCTCATGTCGAGCGCCCTGATCGGGCTCTCCAACGTGGTCGTGCCGGGCAAAGGCCTCAAGCAGGGCCCGTACGTCTCCGAGGAGGACCTCCTGGCCATGACCGACGTGGCCGTGGAGGAGGACGTGATCGAGCGGGAGGAGCGTCGCCTCATCCACTCGATCATCGAGTTCGGGGACACCGTCGTGCGGGAGGTCATGATCCCTCGCCCGGACATGGTGGCGGTGGAGGCCCGGGCCACGGTAGG
>JBHENM010000411.1:0-38140 GCA_046262035.1 Acidimicrobiales bacterium
GTGGGCGAGGGGGGACTTGAACCCCCACGTCCTTTCGGACACAGGAACCTGAATCCTGCGCGTCTGCCAATTCCGCCACTCGCCCGGCGGAGGATCAGGGTAGCGGACGCCTGAGGCTGGGCAGCCCGGGTGCTGGGTAAGCTCCGCTCACCATGGGACTCCGGCAGTTCGAGCAGCGGCTGGAACGTCTGGTCGAGGGCGTGTTCGCCAAGACCTTCCGCAGCGGGCTTGAGCCGGTGGAGGTTGGGCGGCGCCTGACCAGGGAGATGGACCTGCACCGGGCCATGGGCGTCAACGGGATGACCGCCCCCAACCACTTCGAGGTCGCCATCAGCCTGAGCGACCACAAAAACTTCGAGTCCTACGTCCAGGCCCTGAACCGGGAGCTGTCCGAGGCCGTCCGGGAGCACGCCCGGGACGAGGGCTACGGCTTCGTGGGGCCGGTGCACGTCGAGCTGGTGCCCGACGAGTCCCTGGGCGCTGGCGAGTTCCTGGTGGCGAGCGGGATGCTGGAGGCCCCGGGAGGCGCGGCGGTGGGGTCCCTGGCCCTGTCCGACGGCCGGCGGATCGGTGTCAGTGAGGACCCCGTCACCATCGGGCGGCTTCCCGACTGCGACATCGTCCTCACCGATCCCAACGTCAGCCGTCGCCACGCCGAGGTCCGCCGTCGGGGCAACGACTTCGTGGTCGTCGACCTCGGGTCCACCAACGGCACCCGGGTCAACGGCGCAGGAATCCGTGAGCGACTGCTCACCGAGGGTGACGAGATCAGCCTGGGAAGTACCCGGATCCGGTTCGAGGCGTCCTGAGAGGGGCGCCGTGCCCGATCAACTACTGACCATCCTCAAGTTCTGCTTCCTGGCCATCCTCTACCTCTTCTTCCTGCGCGTGATGCGAGCGGTGTGGGCCGAGGTCAAGGGGCCTCCCGTGGCCGTTACCGGGGCCGCTCCGGCGGCGCCGGCGAAAGCCTCACGGCCGAGCGCCGGAGGCGGCAAGCCTCCCGGACGGTTGAAGGTGGTGGAGCCGGCCGAGCGTCGCGGGCAAAGCTATGAGCTCGGTGAAGAGCTCACCGTGGGCCGAGCCGGGGGGTGCCAGGTCACGTTGGAGGACACCTACGCCTCGCAGCTCCACGCCCGGGTGTTCCACAGGGACGGCCAGTTCTACGTCGAGGACCTGGGATCGACGAACGGGACCTTCGTGAACCGCAAGAAGGTCACGACGCCGATTCCCATACGAAAGGGCGACCGCCTGCAGATCGGCAAGACGGTCATGGAGCTTTCATGACGGTTCTGCGGGGAGCGGCGGCCACTGACGTGGGTCGGGTGCGGCAGGTGAACGAGGATCGCTACCTCGTCTCCGAGGGCTTGTTCGCGGTGGCGGACGGCGTAGGAGGGCACCAGGCCGGGGAGGTGGCGTCCCAGACGTCGGTCGAGACCCTGGCCTCAGCGTTCGCCGAGCGCACCACCAACGGGCTGATCGACGCCATCCATCGAGCCAACCAGGCCGTCTGGCGGCTGGCCCAGGACCGGGCCGAGCGGCGCGGGATGGGCACGACCCTCACCGCCATCGCCCTAGTGGAGGAGGACGGGGAGGAGCAGCTGGCCATCGCCAACGTGGGCGACTCGCGGGCCTACCTGTTCCAGCGGGGCGAGCTGATACAGGTCACTGAGGACCACAGCCTGGTCGAGGAGCTGGTTCGGGAGGGTCAGCTGACGCCCGAGGAGGCCCAGGTCCATCCCCAGCGTTCGATCATCACCCGGGCTCTGGGCATGGAGCCGGAGATCGAGGTCGACTCATGGACCCTCATCCCCTTCGCCGGCGACCGCATCCTTCTTTGTAGCGACGGGCTGACCAACGAGGTGGCGACCGACCGCATCGCCTCCACCCTCCGCCAGTACAACGATCCCCAGGAGGTGGCCCGAGACCTGGTCCGCCAGGCCCGGGCCCACGGTGGGAACGACAACATCACCGTCGTGGTGGTCGACGTCGTGGATGACGGAGGCCGGGCCGAGCGGGCCTCGGCTGCCCTGGGTCGCGAGGGATCGACTCCCGCTCCGGCGGCGTCCCCCACCCGAACTCCAACCGGCGACGTCACGGGTGAAGGCGGGCGTAGTGGAACCGGGACGACCCGCGGCTCGGCGTCCGCGCCGGCGACCGCCGCCCCTGACGCGGGATCCCTTCGCGGCGGGCCGCGCCAGACCGGGGTCGAGCAGCCGGCGGCGGCTCGTCGGACCCCACCGGCCGCCCCTGATCCCGCCCCGAAACGGAGGGTGCGTCCCCGCCGGTTCACATGGCGGGTTGCCTTGTTCCTGGCTGTCTTCCTCGCCGTGCTCGGGCTGGGTGCGGCCAGCATCGTCTGGTATGCCCAGGGCTCCTACTTCGTGGGGATCGACGGGAACCAGGTGGCCGTCTTCAAGGGCAGGCCGGGCGGTTTCCTCTGGTTCGAGCCTGAGCTGGTGGAGCGCAAGAACATCACCGTCGAGCAAATCCTCCCGGCGGCGGTGGACGACCTCAGGGCGGGGAAGGAGGAAGCCTCCAAGGCCGACGCCGACCGGTACGTCAACAACCTGCAGCAGGAGGCGAACGAGCGACGGCGCACGCAGAACGCGGGGGCGACCTCGACGAGCGCGCCGCCGGGACCGGGCACACCGTGATGCGGTCCGGGGTCATGCAGGTGGTCCGCCGCAACACGGAGTTGTGGCTGGTGCTCATCGCCGGGCTTCTGACCGCCGCCGGCTACGTGCTCGCCGGGCTGGGCCAGAGCGCTTCCGTCCCCGCCAACCTCACGCCCTTCCTCCTGGTCATCCTCAGCCTCCTGGCCGCAGCCCACCTCGCCACCCGGGCCCTGGCCCCGGGCGCCGACGGGATCCTCCTCCCGCTGGCCGGGCTCCTCAACGGTATCGGCTACGTGTTCATCGTCCGCCTCGACCGCGACCTGGCCGGCCTCCAGGCCGTCTGGACCGCGGTCGGCGTGGGCGCGTTCATCGCCACCCTTGCCCTCGTCCGGCGCACGCGGGACGTGGAGCGTTACCGGTACACGTTCGCCCTCATCGGGCTCGGTCTCCTCCTTATGCCCCTGCTCCCGGGCCTCGGCCAGACCATCAACGGCGCCCGGCTGTGGGTGACCATCGGCCCGATGAACTTCCAGCCCGGGGAGCTGGCCAAGATCGCCCTCTGCATCTTCATGGCCTCCTACCTCGTCGAGAAGGGGCAACTCCTCTCCTACGCCCGCCTCCGCATCGGGCCCATTCCCTTCCCCGACCTCAAGCACTACGGCCCCTTGGTCCTCGCCTGGGGCGCGTCCCTCGTGGTCATGATCTTCGAGAAGGACCTGGGCTCGTCGCTTCTGTTCTTCGCCCTGTTCATCATCCTGCTGTGGGTGGCTACCGGACGGGGGGCCTACCTGTTCCTCGGAGCCGTGCTCTTCGCCGGAGGCTCGTACTTCACCTGGAGCGCTTTCGACCACGTGAAGTCCCGCGTGGCGATCTGGCTCAACCCCTGGCCCGTCGCCAACGAGGCCGGCTACCAGGTGGTCCAGGCTGCGTTCGCCTTCGCCGCCGGAGGGTTCTCGGGGACGAACCTGGCCCAGGGCAGCCCTGAACGGATCCCGGCCGTAACCACCGACTTCACCTTCGCCGCCATCGGCGAGGAGCTGGGCCTGCTGGGCACCACCGCCATCCTCATCGCCTTCCTGCTCATGGTCGGGGCCGGGCTCAGGATCGCCATACGGGCGGAACCGCCGTTCGAGAAGCTCCTGGCCGCCGGGCTCACCACCATCCTCGGCGTGCAGACGTTCATCATCCTGGCCGGCGTCACCCGCCTGGTTCCCCTCACCGGGATCACCCTGCCCTTCGTCTCGTACGGAGGTTCGTCCCTCTTGTCGAACTACGTCCTCCTCGCCCTCCTGCTGCGGATATCCGACGATCAGACCAGCCGGGAGCAGGCCCAGGCCGAGGCCCTGAACCAGACCCACGTGGGAGCGGCGTGAACCGTCAGATCCGGGGCCTGGGGATCGCCCTAATGGTGCTCTTCGGGGCCCTGTTCATCCAGGTCAACTACCTCCAGATCCTGAAGGCGGACGACCTCAATGACCACCCGAGCAACACGCGGGCCATCGTGCGCGACTTCTCCCGTCCCCGCGGGATCGTCCAGACGTCGGACGGGGTGCTCCTGGCCCGGTCGACGCCGACCGACGACGAGTTCGAGCGGCTGCGGGAGTACCCCGAGGGGGATTTGTTCTCCCACCTCACCGGCTTCTTCTCGTTCACCTATGGCGCCGAAGGCGTCGAGCGCACCTACAACGAGGAGCTCGTCGGGCGCGATCAGAAGCTGGAGAAGCTCTCGGACCTGCTGGTGAAGAAGGAACGGACGGGCGACGTCACCCTCACCGTCTCCAAGCGCCTCCAGCAGCTGGCCGTCGAGCAGCTTGCCGACCGCAAGGGGGCGGTGGTGGCGGTCGAACCGAGCACGGGCGCCATCCTGGCCATGGCCGACTTCCCCCGGTACGACCCCAACCCGCTGTCCAGCCACGACACCAAGGCCGCCAAAGAGGCCTACGACGCCCTCAACGCCGACCCCGAGAAGCCGCTGCTGTCACGCGCCTACCGCGAGCGGTACTTCCCGGGATCGGCGTTCAAGGTGGTTACCGCGTCGGCCGCGCTGGCCACGGGCGTGGCCACCACCAGTTCGCCCGTCTATCCCACTCTGACCGCCCTGCCCCTGCCCCAGGGTTCACCGCCGCTAGCAAACTTCGGCGGCGGGTCGTGCGGCGGTGCCCTCCCCAATGCACTCCGGGTCTCCTGTAACACGGCCTTCGCCCAGCTGGGCCTCGACCTCGGCGGCGAGAAGCTGTCCCAGGGAGCGGCCAACTTCGGCTTCGGGACGGAGCCCCCGATCGACCTGCCCTTCGCCGCCGCTTCCGCCTTCCCGCCGGCCAGCGACTTCACCGGGGACAGGCCGGCTCTGGCCAAGTCGGCCATCGGCCAGCAGGACGTGTCGGCCACGCCGTTGCAGATGGCGATGGTGGCCGCGGGCATCGCCAACGGCGGCGTGGTGATGTCGCCCCACGTGATGGCGGAGGTCCGGAACTCCGACGGCGTGGTCGTCGAGCGCTACGAGCCCAAGCCGTGGACGACCGCCGTGCCGGCCGACGTGGCCGCCACGATGCGGGATCTCATGGTCGGAGTCGTGGAGGGAGGAACCGGCACCCGGGCCAAGATCCCGGGCGTGCGCGTAGGCGGAAAGACGGGGACGGCCCAGACCGGGCTCGACACCAACCACGTGTGGTTCATCGGCTTCGCCCCCGCCGACGCCCCCCAGGTGGCGGTGGCGGTCATGCTCGAAAACCTGCCTACCGCCGACGAGGGTACCGGCGGGGCCCTGGCCGCTCCGATCGCCAAGGCGGTCATGGAAGCGGTCCTCAGCGGTGGCTGACGGAGATCCGCCCGAGTGACCCCGGCCTAGGCTGGTTCCTTCAATGGCCCAGAAAGTCTTCATCGAGCGCTACCGGATCGACCGGCATCTGGCTCGCGGCGGGATGGCCGAGGTCTACCTGGCCCACGATCTGTTGCTGGACCGGCCGGTTGCGCTGAAGGTGCTGTTCCCGGAGTTCGCCGCCGACCGCTCCTTCGTCGAACGCTTCCGCCGGGAAGCCCGGGCCGCGGCCGGCCTCAACCACCCCAACATCGTCTCCATCTACGACTGGGGGGAGGAGGGCGGCACCTACTTCATCGTCATGGAGTACGTCGACGGGCGGACACTGAGGGACCTCATCCGGGGCAACGGCCCGCTACAGGCGGCCCGGGCGGCCGAGATCGCCGCCGACATCGCCGGCGCCCTCGGTTTCGCCCACCGCAACGGGGTCATCCACCGGGACGTCAAGCCCGGGAACGTGATGATCTCGGGGCTGGTGAAGGTGACGGACTTCGGCATCGCCCGCGCCGGGGATCCGGCCGAGAGCCTCACCCAGACCGGAGCCGTCATGGGCACGGCCACCTACTTCTCCCCCGAGCAGGCTCAGGGTCACGACATCGACCCCCGGAGCGACGTGTACTCCCTCGGCGTCGTGCTGTACGAGATGGTCTCGGGTCGCCCCCCATTCACGGGAGACAATCCGGTGGCCATCGCCTACCAGCACGTTCGCGAGGAGCCGGTACCTCCAAGCCACCACAACCCGGATGTGCCCGCCGATTTCGAGGCCATCGTCCTCAAGGCCATGGCCAAGAACCGGACCGACCGGTACAGCTCGGCGGAGGCCCTACGGGCCGACCTCCTGCGCTTCGCCCAAGGCCAGCCCGTCGACGCGGCGACGGCGACGGCCGTGGCGGCCGTGCCCGCGGGGGCGGCGGCCACCGGCATCATGACCGGGGTCACCCAGGTGGGCGGGCCCGGCGTCGACGGCACCCAGATGATGTCCCGGGAGAGCGTGCTGGTCGAAGAGGAGGTCGAGCGACCTCCCGCCCGCACCAGCACCTACATCGTCATCCTCGCCGTCCTGCTCGCAGTCCTGGGAGCGCTGCTGTTCCTGCTGGCCAGGGAGTTGGGGGTCGGGGGCGGCAAGGACGTCGTCGTCCCGACTGTCGTGGGGAAACCCCAGGCCGAGGCGACCAGGCAGCTCCGAGACGTGGGGCTCAAGGTGCAGGTCACGCAGGAGGCGAACGACGCCAACCCGCCGGGGCAGGTGCTGAAGCAGGAACCGACGCCAGGAGCCCGCGTCCGTGAGGGTTCGACGGTGCGGCTCACGGTGGCGGGAGCGCCGGGCGATGTCGATGTGCCGAACGTCCTGAACAAGGACGTGGAGGACGCGAGGGACGACCTGGAGGACCTGGAGTTCGTGGTCCGCACGACGTCGCGTCCCGACGCCCGGGCGGCCAAGGACGTCGTGGTCGAACAGAACCCAGCCGGAGGCGCCAAGGCGCCCAAGGGCTCGACCGTGAACCTCGTCCTCTCGAGCGGTCCTGAGGAGCTGACCGTGCCCTCGCTGAACAACGTCCCCGAGAGCGAGGCGGCCGCCACCCTGCGGGCCGCCGGGTTCGAGGTCGACCGGACCACGGCCGCCAGCTCCAGCATCGCCGCCGGTCGCGTCATCCGCACCGACCCCGCAGAGGGCTCCGCGCTGGCCCGAGGGGAGACGGTGACCCTCATCGTTTCGTCAGGGCCGCCCTCGACGGCCCCGGCCACCACCGTTCCCGCCACCGCCCCACCCACGGTTCCGACCACCACTCGGACGACGATGCCGTCGACGACCTCGACTACCGACCCGTAGAAGCCTGCCCGGCCCTACTCAGGGTCAGGAAGCGAGGGCGAGGAAGTTGGCGAGCAGCTGCTTGCCCGCCGGGGTGAGCACCGACTCCGGATGGAACTGCACGCCCTCGACGGCGAACTCTCGATGACGGAGAGCCATGACGACCCCGTCCTCGGTCTCGGCCGTGATCTCGAGCACGTCGGGGAAGGTCTCCCGCTCGACGACCAACGAGTGGTACCGGGTGGCCTCGAAAGGCTGGGGCAGCCCGGCGAGGACGCCCTGGCCCGAATGGCAGACCTGGGAGGTCTTGCCGTGGAGGATGGAGGGCGCCCGCACCACCTTGCCTCCGAAGACCTGGCCGATGCACTGGTGTCCCAGGCAGACGCCCAGGATGGGAATCCGGCCGGCCAGCTCCTCGATCAGTCGGTTGGAGACGCCTGCGTCCTCGGGCCGCCCCGGCCCCGGGGAGATCAGGACGGCGTCGGGGGCTGAAGCCTCGACGTCGTCGACCGTGATCTGGTCGTGGCGGTGGACCTCGGGACGGGCGCCCAGCTCACCCAGGTACTGGACGAGGTTGTAGACGAACGAGTCGTAGTTGTCGATCACCAGCACCCTGGGCCCGAGCGGCCCTCTGAGCGGAGTGCTGGGCCCGAGCGGCCCTCTGAGCGGAGTGCTGGGCCCCGGATTCGCCACTCCGTGACCGTACCTGGCGACGGGCCATGGTCACCTCGAGATCGGTCGCCTACGCTGAGGCGATGGCAAGGTCCACCAAGTCAAAGGGAAAGGGCAGCCGGCCGGGAGGCAAAGCCGGAGGCTCGAGCGGTCGTGCCGAGGGCCCGGCAGCCAAGACCGCGGCCCGGGGCGTCGGCGCCAAGGAGGCGGCGGCCAAAGCGTTGAGCAAGCCCGCCGTGCGCAATCCCTCGCCCAAGGCGCCCTCGGACAAGGATGCCGACAAGGCCGCTCCCGCCGACCTGAGCGGCACGGCCAAGGCGACGGCCACTCCCCGTCCCCGGCCGGCAGCGACGAAGCGGACGACTCCGCCGGCCAGCGGCCGCTACACGCCTCCCGTCCCCAGAACGGAAAAGGTGAGCCCGCTCTGGGTGCCGATCGTCATGTTCGCGTGCCTGGGCGTGGGGATGCTGACGATCATCCTCAACTACGTCAACGTCCTCCCGGGTCCCGATCCCAGCAATGGCTATCTGATGGCCGGCCTCGCCCTCATCACCGTCGGCTTCATCACCGCCACGAAATACCACTGAATCTTCTGCGGCTTCGCCGCCCCGGGCGGGGCCCCAACCCCGCCCTCCTCCCGAGCGTGGGGGGCCCCCTGCCCCACGCCGGGCCGTGCTGTCTGCGGCTTCGCCGCCAACAATTCAATCGTAAGGGCCGGCGAACAGGTCCATGTCCTCCTGGCAGTGCCGGGGCGGCATGGGGAGCTCTTCGCTGGCCTGGACCATCTTGACCTCGGTCAGGCAGATGGAGCACCGGTAGCGGAGGTTCACCCGCCGCAGCTCACCGGCCTCGGGCGGCTCGTGCTTGCGGGCGAGCCCGCCCAGCATGACCATGCCGAACCGCATGATGACGGCGAAGACGGCGACGGCCAGGACCAGCTTGAGGACGAAGAAGATGATGTCGGCCACCGGAGACCCTCAGCCGAGGCGCTCGATGATGGTGGCATTGGCCATGCCGCCACCCTCGCACATGACCTGCAGGCCGTAGCGCCCACCGGCCCGCTCCAGCTCGGCCAGCAGGGTGGCCAGCATCCGGGCCCCGGAAGCACCGACAGGATGACCCAGGGCGATCGCCCCGCCGTTGACGTTGACCCGATCGAGGTCGACGTCGTGCTCCTGCGCCCACGCCAGCACCACCGCCGCGAACGACTCGTGGACCTCGAAGCGGTCGATGTCGTCCAGAGTGAGCCCGGCCCGCTCCAGCACCCGGGAGGTGGCGGGGATCGGCCCCGTCAGCATGAGCAGGGGGTCGACCCCGGCCACGGCAAAGGCGACGAAGCGAGCGCGGACCGGGACCTCCAAGGCCGCGGCCCGGCTCTCGCTCATGACGAGAACGGCCGCGGCCCCGTCGCCCATCGGGGCCGCGTTTCCCGCGGTGATCACCCCATCCGGCTGGAAAGTGGGCTTGAGGTCGGTGAGTTGGGCGAGGGTGGCGTGGCCGCGGATGCCCTCGTCGGCCCGGAACTGCTGCTTACCCCGCCGCCCCTCGACTGTCACGGGCACGATCTGTCCGTCGAAGCGACGCTCCTGCGCTGATCGGGCGGCCCGCAGGTGGCTCTCGAGGCTGTACTCGTCCAGCACGTCCCGTGAAAGGCCGTACCGGGCGGCGACCAGCTCGGCCGCCGGTCCCTGCGGAACGAGCCCACCTGCGGGCTGGTAGCGCTGCGTCATCCTCGGTCCGAAGGGCTTGCCCGGGCCGCTGACGATGGTGGAGCCCACGGACACGCGAGTCATCGACTCCACTCCACCGGCCACGACCACGTCGTAAGCGCCGGCCAGGACCCCTTGGGCGGCAAAGTGAATCGCCTGCTGGGACGATCCGCACTGGCGATCGACGGTGGTGCCCGGCACCGAGTCGGGAAAGCCCGCGGCCAGAACGGCGTTGCGGGCCACGTTCATGCCCTGCTCGCCGATCTGGGTCAGGCAGCCGAGGATGACGTCCTCGACGAGGACGGGATCGAGGCGGTTACGTTCGAGCAGGTCCCGCAGGATCTCCGCGGCAAGGTCGACGGGGTGCCAATCCCTGAGCTTGCCGTTGCGGCTGGCCACGGCGGTACGGACGGCGTCCACGATGACGGCGCTGGTCATGAGCTCCGGCAAAGCTTGCCATGCCGCTCCGTTCAGTCCTGCTCGGAGTCCTGCCCGCCGGCCGGCCTTGTCTCAGGCGGGCAGGCGCACGCCTTCTTCCGCCGCCTCCTGGGCACGAGGCGGCCGATGTCCCCCACCATGCCGGCCAGGTTGTGGGCGGCGACGCGGGGCAGCGAGTAACGCGCCCGGTGCTCCGGCTGGGTCGGGGCCAGGGGCGAGTACCGGTCGAGGTGCGCAGACACCCGGTTCCCCTCGGACACGGTGATGTGCAGGCTGTGGGTGGGGGAGACCTCCCGGAGGGAGACCTGGCCCGGGTGGAACAGGGAGCCGAGGCGCGTGTCGCGCCGGAACCGGCCGCTGGCCTCCAACTCGGCCACGAGCGCGTCCGGGTCCTCCACCACGAACTGGTGGGTGCGGGTGGCCGGACGCTTCTCGGTGTGAGGGCGCAGGGCCGCTTCCAGGCCCAGGTCGGCCAGGCGACGGGCCACGTGCGGGGTCGCACTCGGGAACGGCGTACCAGCCGACGAAGGCCGCACCCGCCGCACCTCCCACCCCCGCTCAGCCGCGACTCGCCGCAGCCGGCGGTCGGGGTTGACGACCTCGGCCCGGCCCACCAGCTCGAGCAGGGGCAAATCGTGGATGGAGTCGGAGTAGGCGACCGACGCACCCAGGTCGATGCCCGCCTCCCGGGCGTGGGCCTCCACGGCGTCGGCCTTGGCCGAGCCGTGCAGGACCGCGCCGGACAGGCGACCGCTGTAGCGGTTGGCGTCGTCGATCTCGGCCCGAGTACCGAGGGCTCCGGTCATCCCCAGGCCCTGAGCCACCACTTCGGCCACTTCGGTGGGGGCGGCGGTGGTCACGAAGGTCAGCTCCCCCTGGGCCCGGTGGCCTTCGATGACGGCAGCCATGTCCCCGTAGACCTGGGGCACGATCCGCTCGGCCGTGATCTCCGCGGCGAGGGCGCGGACCGCCGGGCCGTCCCGTCCGGACACGAACTCGAGGGCCGCTTCCGTGGAGCTGGCCAAGCGGGGACAGGGCTCCGACCCCCGGCGCACCAACCACTGCTGCCAGGCAAAGCGCAGGATCTCGAGCTTGTCGTAGAAGTCGCGCTGATGCAGCCCTTGGGCCAGGAGGTAGAGGCTGGACCCCGGGATAAGCGTGTTGTCCAGGCCGAAGAAGGCGGCGGCCCGGAGTTCTGGTTCGGAGCTTGTGAACGTATTCACAAGTAGTACCTTACAGGCCCTGAGTGACAACAGGGTTGTAGTTACGGAGCCGCCGTGTGAACAGACCCGCACGACTGGGAAAAGGAGAACCGAGGAAGTGACCTCCGACACATAACCTGCGCGCCCCCATGGAAGTCGGACTCCACCTGCTGGTGTTCGCCGTGGGCCTGGTCATGGTGGCCGCCACCGTGGGCTCGGCCGTGCGCACCGTCGTGCTCCCCCGGGGGATCCCGGCCAGGCTCTCCTCGTTCATCTTCGTCAACGTGCGGAGGGTCTTCCGGCTGCGGTTGCGCGGAACTGCCGGCTACGAGGACCGCGACCGGGTCATGGCCCTCTACGGGCCGTTGAGCCTGCTCACCCTGGCCCTGGCGTGGCTGGTGATCGTCCTCGGCGGCTACGGAGCCATGTTCTGGGCCCTCGGCGCCCAGCCCGTGCGGGAGGCCTTCACCCTCAGCGGATCGTCGCTGTTCACCCTCGGTTTCGTCCGACCCGACGACCTGCCCAAGGTGGCACTGGCCTTCAGCGAGGCCGCCCTCGGACTGACCCTCGCCGCCCTCCTCATCACCTACCTGCCGAGCGTGTACGCCGCGTTCTCCCGGCGCGAGGCCATGGTCACGTTGCTCGAGGTTCGAGCGGGTTCACCTCCGTCGGGTGTGGAGATGCTCGAGCGGTTCTCCCGGATCGACTGGTTGGACGAGCTGGACGAGGTCTTCACCGACTGGGAGAGCTGGTTCGTGGAGCTGGAGGAGACCCACACGTCACTTCCTGCGCTGGTGTTCTTCCGCTCGCCTCAGCCCGACCACTCCTGGGTGACGGCGTCAGGAGCGGTGCTGGATTGCGCCGCCCTGATCGCGTCCTGTTCCCCGGAGCGGAGACCCCGGGCCGAGCTGTGTGTGCGGGCCGGCTACCTGGCCCTCCGCCGCATCGCCGACTTCTTCGGGATCCCTACGAGGCCGAGCCCGATCCTTCAGGGCCCATCACCGTCGCCCGGGACGAGTTCGATGAGGCCTTCGACCGGATGGCGGCGGCCGATGTCCCCCTCGTGTCCGACCGCGATCAGGCGTGGAGGGACTTCGTCGGGTGGCGGGTGAACTACGACGCCGTCCTGGTCACGCTGGCGGGACTGGTGATGGCGCCCTACGCACCCTGGTCATCCGACCGCTCGGCGTTCTTCCGGGTGCGCGTGCTGCGGCGGGACCAAAGCCGTCGCCAGTGAGGGCCGTCCCCGCGTACGATTGCCAGCCGTGACCGCACCTCTCAGCCCCGGAGTGGGCGAGGTCGTCATCACCCGGACCGATGACGAGCCGCTGACCGGCGAGCCCGACTCCGCCCACATCGTCAAGGCCGAGGGAGATGCGGCGGCCAAGGTGATGGAGGCTCGGGTCTACGGCACCCCCCTCGAGGCGCTGTGCGGGGTCGTGTTCATCCCCCAGCGGGACCCGTCCCGCCTGCCGCTGTGCGCCGCGTGCAAAGACATCTACGAGACGTACCGCGTCTTCAACGAAGGGCTGCCCGACAACCCCGAGTCCTGAGCTCGGCCGCCGCAGTCGCTCACTTCGCCGCCTGCCGCACCACCTCGGCCACGCGACCGGACGCCTGGAGGAGACCGTCCAGCACCCACAGCTGGGCCCGAGCCCGCTCGAGGTTGTCGCCCGGCCGGCGGACCCGGAAGTACATGTCGCCCACCAGGTGGTCGGTCAGGAACCGGAGGGCGCTCTCGTAGGCCATCAACGGGCCGGCCAGAGGGAGGAGGGCCAGCTCGTCGGCCGTCAGCAACAGGCCCGCCTCCCGTAGATAGCCGCGCAGGGCGGCCTCCAGCAGGTCGGCCCGGACCACCGGCGCCCCCGAATCGCCGTTCGTGCCGAAGGCGACGGTGGCCGAGCGCAGCAGATCGCCGACGTCGTACAAGACAGTGCCGGGGCCGACCGTGTCGAGGTCGACGACGCACATGGCCTCACCCGTCGTCTGGTCGAGGAGCACGTTGGCCGCCTTGGCGTCGTTGTGGACCACCCGCTCCCGCAGCCGGCCCGCGGCCTTCGCTCCGACCAGGTCGTCGACGAGGGGGTGATAGCGCCGCACGCCATCGATCTCCCGCTTGCAGCCCTTGGCCCGCTCGGCAGGGTCGGCTTCGACGACCAGCTCGAAGTCGTGCCGGCGGCGAGTGAAGTCCTTGAACCCTGGGATCGGCTCACGAAGTCGCGCTCCGGGAAGATCCTGCACGTCGTCGAAGAAGCGCCCCAGGCCCCGGCCCACCTGGAAGGCAGCCTCGGGGCAGGTGACGACGTCATGGCTGCGGACCCGGTCGACGTGGCGGAAGGCGCGCCACGGGCCGTGGTTGTCGTACACGAGGACCGACCCGCCGCCAGACCGTATGGGCCGGAGGACCCGGCGCTCGGGCTCGGGGAGACGGGTCTTGGTGATCCGGCGCTCGAGGTGCACGACCACTCGCACCAGGTTTTCCATGACCTGCGCGCAATTGGGGAAGACCTGGTCGTTGAGCCGCTGCAGCACGAAATTGCCGTAGCGGGTCGTCACCACCCAGGTCTGGTGGATGTGCCCGCCGGGCTGACGTTCCACTCCGCCGACTGGCCCCGCGCAGAACCGGTCGGCCACCGCCGCCACCGCCGCCTGGTCCACCCCCACAGACTCGCGCCTTGACACGCCCGGCGCCGGAAAAGGAAAGTCCCCGTAGTGGGGATGGGGGCCTGGAAGGCACTACTGGGGATCCTGGTGCTGGCCGTCGTGTCCGCCTCCTGCTCCAGCGGGTCCTCGACGTCCCGTCCTCCGCAGGAGTCGGATGACCTGGTTTCGCGGGACGCCCCGGCCCCGCCGCCCTGCACTCCCGCCAGCCTGGAGGAGCGGGCCAGCCGGGTGCTGATAGTCGGCCTGCCGGAGACCACGTCGTCCGCCGACCCCCTGGTGTCCGAGGTGGTCGACGTGGGCGTGGGCGGTGTCCTCCTCACGCACACCAACGTGCAGAGCGAACTGCAGGTCGAAGGGCTGGTGTCGACGCTGAAAGCCACCTCCCGCGCCCCTCTCCTGGTGGCGGCCGACGAGGAGCCGGGTCGGGTCCGCACCTTCGAGGACCTGATCGGCTACACGCCGTCGGCCCGCCGGATGGCCGCCGAGGAGAGCGAGGCCGAGGTCGAGGACCGTGCCCGGTCCCTCGGCACCTTCCTGTCGGGCGTAGGCGTCGACCTGAATCTGGCGCCGGTGGCCGACCTGGACGACGGCCCGTGGGACGGGATCGTGGGCGACCGCTCCTTCTCGGCCGACCCGCTGGACGCCTCCCGCTTCAGCCTCGCCTATGCCCGCGGCCTGAGCTCCGCCGGCGTCACCCCCGTCATCAAGCACTTTCCCGGCCACGGACGGGCCACGGACGACAGCCATTTCGACCTTCCCACGGTGAGCGAGCCCCTGGCCGTCCTGGAGAGCACGGATCTCCGTCCCTTCGCCGACGCCGTCACCGCTGGAGCGCCGGTGGTGATGATGGGTCACGTCGCCTACGACGCCCTCGACCGCGGCCTACCGGCGAGCGTCTCCCCCGCGGCCTACCGGCTGCTGCGGGAGATGGGGTTCCGGGGCGCGGCCATCACCGACTCGCTGGGCATGGGGGCGGTGAACCTCCGGTGGGACTTCGACGAAGCTGCGGTGCTGGCCGTGGCCGCAGGCGCCGACGGCGTCCTCGCCACAGACGGCAATCAGGCCCGCCGCATGCGCGATGCCCTGGTCACTGCCGTCCAGACCGACCGGCTCGACGAGATCCGACTCAACGAGGCGTCCGGACGGATGATGGCCCTCGCCGGGGGTGACACAGCTGCCCTCAGCTGTACGTCGCCCGAGCTACCGGTCTTCGGACGGCCGTAGGGCCAGATCGGCGATCACCGGTCGGTGATCGCTGCCCTCGCCCTTCCCCTCCCGCACGCTGAGCACGTCGAGGTCACCAGAGACGAGCACGTGGTCCAGCCGGAAGAACGGCGGCACCAGCCCGCGCTACTGAGGCCAGGTGGCGGCCATCCCACGCCCGGCCTCCATGTGAGCCTCGCTGAGGCCGCGGGCCAGGAGATCCCGGAACGGCTTGTGACCGAACGTGGCGTTGTAGTCACCGGCCATGATGGCCGGCCGCGGATCACGGGCGAGGTCATCGCCCAGCAATCGGAGCTGGGTCTTCCACAGGCCGATCCACCTGGTGGTCGACGGTGCCTTGGCGTGCAAGTTGTAGAGCCGGACCTGCGTGCCCTCCACGTCGGCCGTGGCTCGCACCGTGGGGTGGTCGTCGACCTCCCAGATGTCTCCCTCGGACAGGGGATAGCGGCTCCAGATCCCGCCCCCGAACGAGTCCCGACGGGGGTCCGCCAGCGAGAAGGAGTAGCGGTCGAAGGCGCCCGCCGCCTTCAGCGCGGTCAAGTGGTCTCCGACCAGCTCCTGCAGGAGCACGATGTCCGCTCCGGAGTCGGCGATCTCCGTGCCGATGGCGGTGACGTCGGGGTTCCCGTACCGGAGGTTGGCGGTCAGGACCCGGAGGCGGGGGCGGTTGGAGACTCCGGACGACGGCGGGCGACGGCGCCCTCGCAGCTCCGGTGCGGTCCACGCCACGTGGGCCACCGCCACCGACGCGGCCAGCGCGGTCAGCGCCTTCCGCCCCCCGATGATCCCGGCCAGCAGGCCCCCGTAGGCGGGCAGGTAGACGAAGGGGGTGCCGGCGTTGGCCGCCGCCAGCAGCCCCCACCGGTCATAACCGGCGAGGCGGGCACCGGCCAGCCCGGCCACGGGAAGGGTCATCATCCAGCCAGCCGACGCCGAGCGGCGCCACGCACTCGCTGATCGTGGGCGAATCGTCATCACTGACCATCATGCCTGGGGACCGGCCGCTGAGGGATTCGGTCAGCCGCGATGCCGGCGCGACAAGATCGGCTTCGGCTGAGAAACACACCCGGCTCTCACCTCGGTCACCTACTCGGGGTCGTAGCTGCGCAGGCGGCGGGCGTCGGCCAGCTGGGCGTTCAGCCACTTGGCCGCGTCGTTCTCCCGGACTATGGCGGTGCATGCGCCCCGGAGGTCCTTGCGCTCCGCCGGATCCAGGCTCAGGCCCTTGAAGAGGGCGTCGGCCTGCTGCTGGATGTCGAAGGGATGGAGGGTGAGGGCGAAGGCGCCCAGCTCCTCGTAGGCCCCGGTGTTCTCCGAAAGGGCGAGCACGCCGTCGCGCCTGTTGACCAGGATCGCCTCCTTGGCCACCAGGTTCATCCCGTCGAAGATGGCGTTGACGACCAGGATGTCGAACAGCTTGTAGGCGGCCACGGCCCGAGGCATGTCGTCCCCCACCCGCAGGTCGATGGGCTGCCAGTCCGCCGTCCCGTGCTTGAGGTTGACGTCGGCGACCACGCGCCGGATCTTCTCCATGTAGTCGTTGTACTGGGCGACGTCCCTGCGGGTGGGCTGCAACAGGGCGAGAAACGTCACCCGCTCGCTCAGCTCCGGATGGTCGTCGAGCATCTGATCGAAGGCCCGGAAGCCGCGGAGGATGTTCTTGCTCAGGTCGGCCCGGTCCACGCGAAGGATCAGGTGGTCCCGCTGGCGGGCGGAGAGGGCCTCCTCGTGCTCCAGGACTTCCGGCGACGCCGCCATCTCCTCGAAGGCGTTGGCGTCCACCGAGATCGGGTACCAGCGGGCTCGCACCGTCCTCCCGTCCAGGTCGACCGTCAGCCGCTTGAGGTCGGGAGACAGGCCGAGCAGCTCCTGGCATCCGAGCAGGAAGTTCCTGGCGTAGCGCTCCGTGTGGAAGGCCACGACGTCGTTGCCGAGCAGGCCCCGGAAGATGGCCACGCGCATGCCCGGCGACAACACCCGCCACGAGTCGGGCTGGGGCCAGGGGATGTGGATGAAATGGAGGAGGAAGGCCTCCGGGCATCGGGCCCGCAGCAGGTCCGAGACCAGGTAGAAGTGGTAGTCCTGGATCAGGACGGTGGCGCGACCGCCGGCGGCCTCGATCTCCTCCGCCACCACGTCCGCGAACCGGGCATTGACCGGCTCGTACCCGTCCTCGAAGGCGTCGATCTCCTTGCGAGTGATGTTGGGCGTGTCGCTCAGGTCCCACAGGTAGTGCTGGATGAACCACAGCAGGGGGTTTGCGATGATGGCGTAGAACTTGCTCTGGGCGTCCGCGTCGACCTCGACCATGCGCACCCGCAGGCCGGTCTTCTCGTCCAGGACGAAGGCCGCCCCGTCGTGCTCCCGGGTGACGTCCCTGTCCTCGTCGCTGATCGCGCCGCACACCCAGACGGGGTCTTTCAGATGACCGGCCATGCTGGACAGGCCGGTGACGAGCCCACCCCCGCCGCGGTCGGCCGTCCGCTCCCCGTCCTGGCGCTCGTACTGCACGGGGCCCCGGTGGGACAGGATGATGACCGGGCCAACGCCTTGGGCATCGTCGGCGGCCACCGGGCAGAACCTACTTCCCGCAGCGAGGGGCGAATTTCAGACGGCTGCGAGATGAAGGTAGGGCCCGAAGTCCTCCTCCGTGCAGAGCCGGCCCAGCTTGCGGTACTCGCGGGCGGTTGCCCGCACGAGATGGGCCATGCCCACGGGCTCGTTCTGGCTCGCGGCGTCGTAGGCCGCGGCCAGGGTGATGTTGCGGATGTCACCCCCCGCCAACCGGAAGGCATCGGCCAGGAACGCCACGTCCAGGTCGTCGGCGACGGGCAACGTGGGCGGCAGATGGCGTTCCCACAGCCGCCGCCGTTCCGCCGCCTCGGGGAGGGGGAACACGACCCGTAGGTCGATGCGACGGGCAAAGGCGTCGTCGAGGTTGGCGCTGAGGTTGGTGGCCAGGAGTGAGATGCCGTCGAACTGCTCCATCCGCTGGAGCAGGTAGGCGACCTCGATGTTGGCGTAGCGGTCGTGGCCGTCGCTCACAGCGGAGCGCTTGCCGAACAGGGCGTCGGCCTCGTCG
This sequence comes from Acidimicrobiales bacterium, assembly GCA_046262035.1. Classification (GTDB taxonomy): domain Bacteria; phylum Actinomycetota; class Acidimicrobiia; order Acidimicrobiales; family AC-14; genus JBHENM01. The sequence continues at coordinate 18,235 of JBHENM010000411.1, forward strand.
AAGAACAGGACGCCGTTGAGGCCCTGGGCGCCGCTGAAGATGCGCTCGAGGTTCTTCTCGGTCTCGCCGATGTACTTGTCAACCACGCTCGACAGATCGACCACGTAGAGCTCGAGGCCGAGCGAGCCGGCGATCACCTCTGCGGCCAGGGTCTTGCCCGTTCCGGAGGGACCGGCAAAGAGCACGGTGATCCCGTTGCCGCGGGAGCCCAGCCCCAGCATCTGCCACTCGCCCACGACGCGCTGCCGCAACCGGGCCCGGCGGGAGATCTCCATGACCTGGGCCAGCGCCGGATCGGCCAGCACCAGGTCGTCGGGGGTGGCACGCGGACGCACCCGGCGCGCCAGTGCCTCCAGCCCTCCACCGTTCTGCGCCCTCGCTCCGGCCCGGACGGCCTCGGCGTCGACGGACCCGCCGTGGGCGGCGGCGTAGGCCTGGGCCGCCCACGCCGCCCGGAGGGCCTGGTGAGGGCCGAGCCGGAACGCCGACGTGGCCGCGGTCAGGTCTCCCGAAGGCTCCCCGTCCCCGTCCAGCGCCGCCCGCCACACCTCGGCGGCGTGCGTCGGCTCCGGCGGCGCGACATCCAGGATCACCGGGACCATGGCCGTCCACCCCGGTTCCCAGGCCCGGGAACCGAGGAGGACGACAGGTCCGGGGGCGCCGGACAGGGCGACGACGACGCGCGGATCACGGGCCACGAGGTCGTCGATGGACCCCACCACCAGGCCGCTCTCGAGGAGCCCCGCCTCCCGGGCAATGGCGGCGGCCGTCTCCACCGGGTCGGCATGAGGGTCCACCTTGGCCAGGTCCACGGCCAGGAAGCGCAGGCCGAGTTCCGCCAGCGCACCGGCAGCCTCGGCGTGGTCCGCAGGTCCCCGCGCCCCCCGCAGGTAGAACAGGCCGACGCCCTGGGTCAACGCCGCTTCCACCAGCTCGGCGTGGGAGGAGGCGACAGCGAGGGGCGGGAGGATCAACGGCGCCACGACCTCGTCGGGGAGATCGCTCCCTACCAGGTGGTCGAGAACCCGGTCCGGAACCCGAAGGACCCGGCTGGGGAACGGGAGGTCATTGTCCTCCACCCGAAGGAGCCGGTGGCGCAGGAGGGGAGCGTCCGACCGGAGGCGTGTCCGGGCGCGATGGGAAGCCACCGAGATCCCGCACAATTCGAGACAGAGCCCGATGGTCGGGCGTTTCCGAGCCACGTCGTCGTTCAGGTAGGCGTACAGCTCCTCGAACCGGCGGTCGACGTCGGGGGCCAGGGCGACGAGCAGGATCGCCAGGTCGAGGGGCGCCAGGTCGAACGTGCGGCCCACGCGGCCGCACCGGTCGGCCTCCGGGCAGTCCTCGTCCACCTCGGCCATGGTCTCCAGCAGGCGGGTGGGGGCGTCGGCATCGGGCGACGGAGGATGCGACGCCAGAAGCCGGGCGACGTCGGCCTCGGAGACGAACAGCCCCTGCCCGCCATTCCCCGGCTGGCCGGCCTCCGCGGCCGCCTTCCGCCGGCGCTCCACTGCGTCCGCCACCTGGGCTTCGAGCACGTTCAGCCGCGAAAGCAGCCACCCGGCGGCGTCGGCATCCCGCTCAAAGGGTTCCTCGGGGTCGGTCACGAGGGCCTCAGATGAGGTGCTCGCGGAGAGCGGTGGCGACGGCATGCGCCCGGCTCCGCGCGCCAAGCCCGAGGTTGATCTCCCGGATGATCCCCTTGATGGTCCTCTCGGAATAGCCCAGGCGCTTCGAGATCTCCCGGGTCGCCGCCCCGTCAGCCAGGAGCTGCAGGACCTCGATGCTGCGGCTGTCCAATGTAGAGGGCAGGCGCAACCGAGGATTGATGGAGAGGCCTACGGCGGCCGCCCGGACGGCGCTGACCAGCTGGTCGGCGCTGACCTGATGGCGTGGGAGGACGGCCAGCACGCCCTGCTCGTTGGTCAGCGCCATGGCCGCCGGCTCGCCCAGGTCGCACACGACCAGAGGGAAGTCGAAGGAGTACTCCGTAGCGACACGGACCGAGACGACGGCGACATCGGCGTCGACAGGCGACGGCTCCGAGCCTTCCCCCACCACGGCAATCATGGGATCCGCCGAGAGGCAGCCGACAGTTCCACGACGGAAGATCTCGTGTTCGTCGAAGACCGCAGCGTTGATCCGGTTCAAGAAATTGGACTCCGGTTTCCCCTCTTCCCCCAGCCGTTGTCCACAGATTGTCTACCGCGGGTATCGCGGTTCAGCAATAGGCAAGGGTCGTTTTCGCGGTAGCGTCCGCGGGCCCCGGCGAAGGGCAGCCAGCCAAGCCGGCGTGCACCAAGGTCTGCCCCTTCGCCCTTCCCGGCCTCCCGACTCGTCCCTATCGTTCTGGCGGGGGTCGGGTTCGACCGGGGAGTGGAGCGTTGAAGCGTGTCCTTCTGGGCCACTTCGGCAACATCGTCAGGCTCGGCCTCGACGACCTGTTGCGCGAAGAGGGCTGTGAGGTAGTGGCAGAGGAGGACGTGGGTGATGCGCTCGTCGATCGGTTGGTTCACGCCCTTCCTGACGTGGTCGTCCTCGACCTCGACGACACCCACGGCCCCGAGACCGCTCGGGCGATCAGCGCCGCCTTTCCGTCGGTGAAGGTCGTTGCCTTCTCGGCTGACGGGCAGACGATGCGGGTGTTCCCGCCGTTCCATCGCGGCGAGTCCTACGCAACCAACTTGAGCACCGAAGGCCTGATGGAGACCCTCAACAGCAAATGACCGTCCAAAGGAACACGGAGGCGCAATGCCCACCTACCTGACGCCAGGCGTCTACGTCGAAGAGATCGACAGTGGCTCGAAGCCGCTCAGTTCGGGGGCAACTGCGGTCGCCGCCTTTGTCGGTTTCACGGCGAAGGCTCCCACCGACCCGACCGACCCCGACGGACGCCGGCCGCGTCTGGTGACCAACTGGACCCAGTTCGAGAGCCTCTACGGAGGCTTCACGCCTGGGGCCATGCTCCCTCACGCCGTATACGGCTACTTCAACAACGGGGGGTCGATCGCGTACATCGTCCGCGTCCCCCACGAGAGGCCGAAGGGCGACCGGCCCACCCTGGCCCTGAATGCGGGCGACGGCAAGCCCGCCCTGGAAGTCACGGCCAAGGTCCCCGACCCTGACCTGCGGGTCACCGTCGAGCCCGCGCCGCCCTCGTCCGACGGCGACGGCGAGGCCCGGTTCACGATCCTGGTGGAGTCGGGCAACACGCCGCTCGAGACCTACCACGACGTCACCCTCACCAAGGGAGACCGCTTCATCGAGACCGCCACCGCCGAATCCACGCTGGTGACGATCAAGGTGAAGAACACCACCAAGGGCGCCCAGCTGGCGGCGGGGACGTTCACCATGGAGCCCGCCCCCATGGCTCCCGTGCAGGTGCGCGACAGCGACTTCGCGGGCAAGGAGAGCGAGCGCTCGGGGATCGGCGGGCTCGCCATCGCCGACGACGTGACCATGGTCGCGGTGCCCGACCTGATCACGGCGGCCACCAAGGCCGACGGGACCGTCGACCTGGACATGTGGAAGGCGGTTCAGCTCGCCCTCATCAACCACTGCGAGGGCGAGGCCAACCGGATGGCCATCCTCGACGCGCCCCCGGGCCTCGGGCCGCAGGACATGCGGGACTGGCGGGCGAACGTCGCCGGGTACGACTCGATGTTCGCGGCGATGTACTACCCGTGGATCAAGGTGGCGAACCCGGTGGCCACCAACGGTGACCGCATCATCAGCGTGCCCCCTTCCGGCCACATGGCCGGCGTGTGGGCCCGAACCGACGAGACCCGGGGCGTCTGGAAGGCGCCGGCCAACGAGACGGTCCGGGGGGCCCTCGACGTCGAGACGCCGATGACCAAGGCCGAGCAGGGCCTGCTCAACCCCATCGGGGTGAACTGCATCCGAGGCTTCGGAACCCGGGGCATCCGGATCTGGGGCGCCCGCACGCTCTCGTCCAACCCGAGCTGGAACTACCTCAACGTGCGCCGGCTCTTCAACATGGTCGAGACGACGATCATGGACGGCACCCAGTGGGTCGTCTTCGAGCCGAACGACCTCGCCCTGTGGCAGAAGGTGAAGCGGACGCTGAACGCCTATCTCACCGGCCTGTGGCGGGAGGGTGCGCTCTTCGGGGCCACGCCGGACGAGGCCTTCTTCGTCAAGTGCGACGCCGAGAACAACCCCCCCGACTCGATCGACCTAGGCCGGCTGATCGTCGAGGTCGGCATAGCCCCGGTGAAGCCGGCCGAGTTCGTCATCTTCCGTATCAGCCAGTGGCAGGGCGGCAGCGCCGCTGCCGAGTAATTAGACCACCCCGGAGCAGGAGCAGAAAGGACGCCTAGGTGGCAACCAAGAGTGGTAGGGAATCCGACCCGCTGATCGGTTTTACGTTCAGTCTCGACCTCGGAACGTTGAAGGCCTTCTTCACGGAGGTCAGCGGGATCGGTTCCGAAAACGAGGTCGTCGAGCACAAGGTGGTCGACGAGAAGGGCCACGAGCTCATCCAGAAGATCCCGGGCCGGCTGACGTGGGAGGACATCTCCCTCAAGCGCGGAATCACCGACACCATGGACCTGTGGGAGTGGAGGAAGCAGGTCGAGGAGGGGAAGCTGAAAGACGCCCGCCGGAACGGCTCGGTCGTGATGTACGACCGGAACTATGAGGAAGTCGCCCGGTGGGACTTCCTCAATGCGTGGCCGTCCAAGGTGTCGGGTCCGTCGCTCGACGCCAGCTCCACCGACATCGGGGTGGAAGAGGTGACGATCGTGCACGAGGGCATCAAGCGCGTCACGTGAGCCTGCAGACCGAGTACGAGTTCACCCTTCCCAGGGGCTATATCGACGCCGAAGGCAACCTCCATCGCGTCGGCGTGATGCGGCTGGCGACCGCACGTGACGAGATCGAGCCCCTACGCGACCCGAGGCTGGCCCAGAACGAGGCCTACCTCACCGTGGCCATCCTCGCTCGCGTGGTGACGGAGCTCGGTACGTTGCCGGAGGTCACCACCCGCACCATCGAAGGCCTCTTCGCCACCGATCTGGCCTACCTCCAGGACCTCTACGGGATCATCAATTTCGGCGACCCCGAGTTGCTCGCCAGCCTGGAGCCCGACGAGCCGGAACCGGAGCCCCCGGCGAGCGAGCCGCCGGCGCCGACGCCGGCCACGAGGGCGACCAACGGGCGGGCCAAGCGGGCGGCGGCGCCCCGCTCGTCGGGTACCGGTCGCGCCAAGGCCCAGAAGGCACGATGATCCAGCACGTCCCGGAGGAGGAGCTGTGGGACGAGATCGCCTATCTCGCCTACCACCTCCACTGGGACTTCGACACGTTGCTCGACCTCTCCCATGCCGATCGGGCTCGCATGGTCGACTCCGTGGCGGACCTGAACGACCGCGCCTGGGAGGCGGTGCGCGAGCATGCCTAACACCACGTACCAGCGCGATCCCAAGCCCACGGGGAAGTTCCTTTTCGAGGTGGACGGCCTTGAGATCGGCACGTTCACCGAGGTCTCCGGCCTAAGCGTCGACGTGGAAGTCGAGACGGTGGAAGAGGGGGGCGAGAACCAGTTCGTCCATAAGCTCCCGGGCCGGATGTCGTGGCCCAACGTCGTGCTCAAGCGAGGAGTCACCCAGAGCGACAACCTGTTCGGCTGGCTGGCGAAGACCTCGGGCACTGGCTTCGCCGGCCAGAACAACAAGCTCGAACGTCGTTCGGCGGCCGTGACCCTTCTGGCCGCCGACGGGTCCCGTCTTCGCCACTGGGACCTGATCGGCGCCTTCGCCGTGAAGTGGACGGGGCCGTCTTTCGAGGCCACATCGACCGAGCCCGCCACCGAAGAGCTCGAGATCGCCCACCATGGCTTCTCGCCCGGCAACGCCTAGAGCCTGGCAAGAGGCGCCGCTGCTACCCCTCGCCGCCGGCCCCCTGGCGCGGCGGGTGCAGGCCGGCGTCGCTTCCATGGGTGACACGTTGCCGACCCTGCCGTGGATGGCACAGGGTCACGCCCCGTACGCGCCGGGGTGGATCGCCCGCAAGGCCAGCCGCTTTCCGCGGCCGGCCCGGCTGGCGGTGGCGGGCACGCCTGCCCCAGCAGCCCTGCAGGCGCGGCGAACGTGGGCCCGGTCCCTTCGACCTCCGTTCCACCAGTGGTGGGGCGGGGGCGACGAGGTCACGGAAGGGCAGTCACCTGCGCAAGCGGCGGCCGGGTCGGGGCCGGCCGCGGCCAAACCGCGGATGGTGCCCCAGGGGGCGGCCATCCGCCGCTCTATTCGCCCCCGGGCCGGCGCCGGAGCTGAGGCCGGGCCCGCGCCTCCGCCGCGCCCCCGGGGGGGCGGCGCCGCTCACCTCGGGAAGGCGCCCGCAGGCCGATCGGTTGCCGAACCCCGTGACGGAGCGCCGCCCGGGGTAGCGAGAGTGCAGAGGAGTCTGGCGGGGGAAGAGGGGGGCAGCGGCCCTCGGAAGTCGGCCGGGGCGGCCACTGCGACCGGGGCGGCCGGGACAAGGGGGAGCGCCTCCGGACAGGGCCGGGCTGGCCATGCTTCTAGACACCGCGAGGGCTCGCCCGCGCGAGCGGCGAGCGCGAGGACAAGCCCGTCAGGAGGGGTCTGGGCCCGAGGCGCGGCTGTGGCCCGATCACGGTCGAGTGCGTCCCGCCTCGAGCGCGTTTCCAGGACGGTCCGGGCCAGGCCCGCGACCGCGAGCGGACCACGTCCCTCGACTGTCTCCGCGGGCCCCGTGGAGCTGAACCAGCCCCCGGCCGTAGCCCGGTCGATGGCCCCGACCACCCCAGCCCCTCCCTTGGCAGCCGCCGACGCGCCGACCCGTCGCTCGTCAGCCCCCGGCACCCCAGTGCCAGGCGTCCCCGACAGGATGACGCTGGGCCGGATTCGCGGCAGCCCGCCCCCCGCGCCTCCCGCTGCAGTCGGTGTCTTTCCGCCCGCGGGGGCTGCATCCTCACCGCCGCCGAAGCCGGGCACCGAGCCCGGGCCCGGACCCGTTCGGTTCAGGGGCCGTCTGCCCGCAGGCGAGGAGACGGTCCAGCCCAGCCGGGACAGATCCGCGGTAGCCGGTCCAACGCGACCGGTTGACGCGGCGGCCGGGGTCGTCAGTCCTCCCACCCAGTCCTCACCCGGACCAGACGCGCTCCGACGGTCTGCGGTTCGCCCCCCTGCGGGTGGGCCCAAGGCTGATGCGCCGAAGTCCACGGCCGATCCCGAGATGGTCCGCCGCCTCGTGTCGTTCTGGACCGACAAGGATCAGGCGGGCGGAGGTCGTCGTCGGCCCGGACGGCGCACCCGGCCCACGGGCGACGGCCCCAGTCCCATCGCTCCGCCCAGCCTTCCCGGCGTGCCCGTGCAGCGTTCACCGGCGGAACCCCCGCTGCCACGGTTCCCCCCTGGGTTCCGTTCGCGGGGAGAAGAGGCCGCCACTGAGGGGACGGCCACTACGGGGGCGGCGCCAATACCGGGGCCCGAGACCATCGAACCGGAGCTCGGCGCCAGCTTCACCACCACTTCGCGGGGCTCGGCCGTGCAGCGTCAGCCCGGCGGGACCGCGGGCCGAGCAGGCTCGCCTACGGGGGCGCGAGCCCGGATTCGAGAGGGGCCGCTCCCCCGTCCTGGGGCATCCTCCACTATCAGGCGGCAAGCGATGCCAGCCGACCCGGCGACAACCTCGCCGGCAGGTGTCCCGATCAGCTCGCCGGAACACGGGCGCTGGCCGGCGACTCCAGCTGGAGAACATGAACCGCCCTCCCTGCGGAGGTCACCCGACGCGACCTCCGTCTCGCCCGCGGGCCGGCGGCCTGCCCCCGGGGTCCACCGCCGCAGCCCGGCTGCGTCCGGCGGGGACGTCATCAGGCGGTTCCCAGACCCACGAGCGTCTTCCGCCGGGGAGGTTTCGGCGCCGCCACCCAGTTCGGACGCCTCTCCCCCGCGGGTTCGTCCGAGTGGCCCAACTGCACTGGGAGCGGAGACCGTCCAGCGGGCGACGGCTCCCGCGCTCTCCTCGCCCCGACACTCACCCGGGGTCGCACCAGAATCGCCCCCGCCTTCACCGGCAAGCCCCGATTCGCCAGGCGCTGCCACATCCCCGCCTGGCACGCCGGATGCCAGCGCTGCGTTCTCCGGCCCCCCGCCGGGTGACAGTGGCCGCGAGTTCCTCCGCCGGTCGCTCTCCGCGGCACCGCCGTCCGCTCCCGGCGGGCCCACCGACGGAGGAACGCCCGCCCGGAAGTCGATGCCGGGCCGGGCCCAATCCGGCCCGGACCTCGTGTCGCCTCAGAGCGCCCCGGTCGGTTCCCGGTTGACGCAGCGCGGCGCGGTCGTATCGCGGTCGGTAGCGGGCGGCACGCTCGGGTCCCGATCGACGCAGGGCGGCGCGGTCGGGTCCCTCGTGTCCCGATCGGCAGCGGGCGGCACGGTCGGTCCCCGATTGACGCAGGGCGGCCCGGTCCAATCCCACCCGGCGGCGCGCGGCACGGTCGGGTCACGACCCCCCATGTCCCCGAGGGTCACGCTGGCCGTCGCTCACGCCTCGACGCCAGCCGTCATCCACCGGATAGCGCTGACGAGCGCTCGACCGATGGCCGCAGGGGCGCACACCGATCGGCGACTCTCCGGCGGCCCCAGCCACAGCCCCACGCCGACGGCCCACGGAACGGCAGCCGGCGCCGCCAGCAGTGCCGGCACCGGCAGCGGCGCACCGGCGCTTGCTCGCCCACCCTACGCGCAGTCCGGCTCAGCCTCGGCTGGGGCGCCACACGCGGTGGTGCGGCCGGCTGGGCTGCGGTTCGGCGCCGTCCCGGCCCTGCCGGGTCGCCGGGCGCTCGCCGTTGGCGGGGCAAGGGCCCTCCAGCGGTCGACCGCGGGCAGGCCTCCCCCCGCGCCGCCCAGCCACCGACCGGAAAGAACACCGGTCAGCGACCTGCCCGTGGGCGCACCGGTGGTGCTCTCCTCCCCTGGCTCCTACGACACGGCCGAGCCAGCTCGGGCGACGTCCCCTGCGTCCGCTCGGCCCTCTGTGGGCGGGTCGACCCGGAGTTCCGACCTCGCCATTGCCGCCCTGACCGGAGGCGTTGTCACCGCGGGCTCGTCGCTGAGCGTGCAGCGCAGGATGACGGATACGGCCAGTCCGGCCGGGACAATGGCGAACAGCAGCTCGGGCAGCCTCGTGTCGACCTCGAGCTCGACCTCGGCTACGGCGGCGTCAACCAACGGCCAGCCTTCCACCCCTTCCGGGGAGCCGGGTCGAACCGATGACTCGTCCACCGCCCTGCTGGACCGGGTCGACGAGCTCATGTCACAGCTCGAGGAACGAGTACTCACCGAGTTGGAGCGGCGGGGCGGACGATTCGCGGGGTACTTCTAGATGCCTGCCACCCAGAAGGCCTACCTGGAGACCGAGACCGGCGATCGCATCACGTGCCTGTTCAACCCGGCCGAGTTCTCGATGTCCAAGGGGAACCAGTGGGAGGCCGACCATGTGCCTGGTCGCAGCGCCCCGGACCTCTTCTTCACCGGCGGCCAAGCCGGAACCATGAGCCTCAACCTCGTGTTCGACACCACGGCCGACGGGTCGGCGGTCACCGCCCACACCAACAAGCTGCTGAACGTGATGAAGGTGAACGAAAGCCTCCCGGGGCACGATCCCGACCGCAACAAGGGCCGGCCTCCGTGGGTCAAGTTCCACTGGGGCGACCTCCACTCGTTCAAGGCCGTCGTCGAGCAGCTCGACCTGACCTTCACCTACTTCTCGTCCGGGGGGGTCCCGCTGCGGGCGAAGGCCAGCATCTCCCTCAAGCAGTACGAGGAGGACGCCCGGTGGGGGCCCCAGAACCCCACGTCCGGCACTCCCGAACCGCACCGGGTTCACCAGTTCCAGTCGGGGGAGACGCTGGACCGGCTGGCGGCCAGGTACTACGGCGATTCGACCAAGTGGCGCCTGATCGCCCGGGCCAACGCCGTGGTCGATCCGCTGGGCGTCCCGCCCGGGACCATGTTGGTGATCCCCAAGCAGCACGGGGCGCAGGATGCCTGAGGGCCGGGGAGTCGGCGCGGCGGTCGTCGCCGTGAGCGGCAGTCCCCTGTCGACCGCCTTGTACGACGACCTCATCGACGCCCGGGTTGAACAGTCGGTGCACGTGCCCGACCGGTTCTCGCTGCGCTTCCGGGATCCGACGTTCGAGGTCATCGACGCGAACACCTTCACCATTGGCGACAGCGTGGACATCTCCGTCAGCGACGGGCAGACGGAGAACGTGGTGACCCGTGGCGAGATCACCGCCATTGCCTCCGAGCAGGGCGCCAGCGGACGGCACGAGCTGATCGTGTCCGGCCTCGACCGGGGCCACCGCCTGGCGCGGGGGCCGATGTCCCGCACGTTCCTCAACGTCACCGATTCCGACGTGGCCAGGACCATCGCCGGCGAGAAGGGACTGCAGGCCGACGTCGAGGCCTCGACGGTTAGGCACGAGTACCTGTTGCAGTCCGGCACCGACTACGCCTTCCTGACCGACCGGGCTCGGGCCATCGGCTACGACTGGTGGGTCACGAACAACAAGCTCTACTTCCGGAAGGACTCGAAGCTGGGAGCCGGCCCGACCCTCGAGTTCGGTGCCGATCTCATGCGGTTCAAGGTGCGGGCTTCCTGTGCCGAGGCGGCAGGCAAGGTTGAGGTTCGGGGGTGGAACCCCGACACCCAGCAAGCGATCCTGGGCAGCGCGGACATGAGTTCGGCCAACGCTGACGCGCTCGGTACCGATGCCGCCCTGGCCACTGCCGCGGTGAAGGGCGCAGCAACTTTCGGCAGGGCGATCACGCGGGGAACGGGCATGGTGGGCGTCTCCAGCGTGGCCGAGGCCGACGCCCTGGCCAAGTCCATGGCGAACTCGGCCACTGCGGAATACGTCTCCGCCAGGGGGGAGGCTCGCGGCAACCCCTTGCTGCGGGCAGGCGTCGAGATCGAGATCAAGGGCGTCGGCCAGAAGCTCTCGGGTCACTACCTGCTCACGAGCGTCGAGCACGTACTGGGCGCGGGACGGGCCTACGTGACCCGCTTCGTCTCCGGCGGCCGTTCTCCGGACACCCTCGTCGACCTCTTGTCCCGGCCGTCGGCGTCGGTCGCCTGGGGTCACCTCGGCCTGGTGATCGGCATCGTCACGAACAACAAGGATCCTGACGGACTGGGACGCATCAAGGTTCGGTTCCCGACCTTGAGCGACGATGAAGAGAGCTGGTGGGCGCGGGTGGCCGCGATCGGCGCGGGTGCCACCCGAGGCCTGAGCGTCCTCTTCGAGGTCAACGACGAGGTGCTCCTGGGCTTCGAGCACGGTGACGTCCGGCGACCGATCGTGCTCGGGGGCCTGTGGAGCAAGAAGAACAAGCCCCACATAGGCGGCGAGGAGACGGACGCCAGCGGCGTCGCTTCCCGCGTCTGGCGGAGCCGCACCGGCCACGTCGTAGCCATGCACGACGCGAACTCGCCGGCCCAGTCGTTCATCGCCATCACCCTGGCCGACGGAAAGACGAGTCTCCGGATGGGTGAGGACAAGGTGACGCTGGACAGCCCCACCGACATCACCATCACCTCCCAGACCAACGTCAGCGTGGTGGCGACCGGCGATCTGGCCCTAGAAGGGGCCAACATCACGGTGAAGGCCAAGAACGGGCTGACCATGGAGGCGGTCAACTTGGCCGCCAAGGGCAAGGCCTCGGTGAAGTTGGAGGGCGCTCAGGCGGAGCTGAAGGGGTCCGCCACCGTCAACGTAGAAGGCGGCGCCTTGGCTGCGGTCAAGGGTGCGATCGTGAAGCTGAACTAGGAGGCCGCCATGCAGGTCGAGAGCGACTTCATCGGGAGAACCATCGCCTTTCCGTTATCCGTCGACCACACCGGCGGAATCGCCTTGGTGTCCGGTCCGGAAGCGATCGAGCGGGCCATCATGGTCGTCCTATCCACCGCCCCCGGCGAGCGGGTGATGAGATCGGAATTCGGCTGCGCCATCTGGGACCTGCTGTTCGACCCGATCAACCTCAACACCCTGGGTCTCATGGCCGAATCCGTCCGGACCGCGCTCGGGCAGTGGGAGCCGCGGATCGATGTCGAGAACGTCTCCGTCGAACCCGACCCGGCCGAGGCCGGAAAAGTGTTGATCGGTGTCGACTACCGGGTGCGGGCGACCAACGACCGCCGGAACCTGGTCTACCCCTTCTACGTCATTCCCGAGGAGGGCCCGTGACGCTGCCGAGCCCGGACCTGGACGACCGTCGGTTCCAGGACATCGTCGACGAGGCCAAGCGCCTCATCCCCACCTACTGCCCCGAGTGGACCAACCACAACCTGTCCGATCCCGGCATCGCCCTGATCGAGCTCTTCGCCTGGATGACCGAGATGACCCTCTACCGGTTGAACCAGGTCCCGGACCGCTTCTACACCAAGTTCCTGGAGCTTGTGGGCATCGAGCTGTTCCCGTCCAGCTCGGCTGGCACCGACCTCACCTTCTGGCTCTCGGCCCCCAGCGCCCAGACCCTCGTGGTTCCGGGTGGGACCCAGGTCGGCACCGCCCCGGGGAGGACCACGAGCCCCGTCGTCTTCATGACCGACGACGACCTGCGCATCATCCAGCCCCGGCTGTTCGCCTTCCTCACCAGCAGCGGGCCGGGCCACTTCCAGAACGTCTGGGACGACCTGAAGTTCGGCCGTGAGGGGGTCGCCTGCTTCATCTCGGACCCTCTCGTAGCGGGAGACGCCTTCTACCTCGGCTTCCGGGGGTCGCTGGCCGGGAACATCATCCGTCTCGACGTGGCCGCGACGGTCGAGGGACTGGGCGTGGACCCCCTCAGGCCGCCGCTTCGTTGGGAGACGTGGACGGGTGAGAGTTGGGCCCGCGCCCGGGTCCACGCCGACGAGACCGGCGGACTCAACCAGGACGGGGCCATTACCCTCCTCATCCCGCCCATCCACGCCCCGCTCACCCTCGGAGAGCAACGGGCGTACTGGCTTCGCGGGCGGCTCGACGACCCCGACGACGACGAACCGCCGTACCAGGCGTCACCCGAGCTTCGGTCGGTACGGGTATCGAGCCTCGGAGGCTCGGTCATGGCTCATCACGCCGAACCTGCGCCGGCGGAGGCGGTGGGCCACAGCGACGGAACCGCGGGTCAGGTCTTCCACCTCCGCAACCGGCCCGTGCTCCCCCGCCGCGACGGCGAGGAGGTCGTGGTGACGGGTCAGACCGAGGGCGTGGCGTGGGAGGAGGTGGAGGACTTCTCCAACTCCGGACCGGAAGACCGTCATGTCGTGTGGGACGCCACCGACGGCGACATCCGCTTCGGGCCCTCCATCCGCTACCCGGACGGGACCGTCCACCAGCACGGCGCCATCCCCGCCCAGGGCGCTCTGATCGGCGTCTCCGGATACCGCTTCGGAGGAGGAGCGACGGGCAACGTGGGTGCGGGGACGCTGACGGTGATGAACACGACCATCCCCTACATCGACCACGTGGAGAACCTGCGGGCCGCCACCGGCGGTGTCGACCCGGAAACGGCCGACAACGCCAAGCTGCGGGCGCCCACGTCGATCCGCACGGGCCAACGGGCGGTCACGGCCGCCGACTACGAGCGACTGACCCTGGAGGCCTCTCCTCGAGTGGCGCGCGCCCGCTGCCTGCCGGCCACGGAGCCGGGAGCGCCCGTCCGGGTCCTGGTCGTCCCCCACGTGGCCAAGGCGCCGGCGGACGCCGAGCTCGACGACTTCGCCCTCGAGGCCGACCTGGTAGAGACCATCACCGCCCACCTCGACGAGCGCCGCACGCTGGGGACGTCGGTGGAGATCGGGACCCCGTACTACCAGGGCATCACCGTCGCCACCCGTCTGAAGGCCCTTCCCGGACGGCCGCCCGACCTGGTCCGCCAGCGTGCCCTCGACGTCCTCTACCGGTACTTCAACCCGCTGGTGGGCGGCCTCCGCGGTTCGGGTTGGGAGTTCGAGGAGGATGCGGGCGCCGCGCCGATCTTCGAGCTGCTGGACGCGGTGGAGGGCGTCGACCGGGTCGACGACGTGCTCCTCTTCGAAGCCGACCTCCGCAACCGCGACCGCGTGGGACGGGGGAAGGAGCTCGTCCGCCTCAGCCCGGACTGCCTGTTCCTCTCGTTCTCGCACCGGGTGGTGGTGAGGTGAAGGTCGCTCTGGCCGAGCAGCTTCCGGCCTGCCTGGCCGAGGATCCCTTCCTGCGCCAGTTCCTCGCCATCTTCGACGAGCTGACCGAAACCGTCGAAATGCAGGTGGCCGGGCTGGAGCACGTGGTGGACGTGACGGTGGCCCCCGACCACATCGTCCGATGGCTCGGAGGGTGGCTGGACATCACCGACATCGACCCCTCTACTCCAGTCCTCCGGCAGCGGGCCTGGGTCAGGGAGATGGGCCGCCTCATGTGGTGGCGTGGCACCCGGGTCGGGGTCGAGGGCATCCTCAAGCTGGCCACGGGCGAGCAGGTGGAGGTCATCGACAGCGGAGGCGTCTACCGGTCCGGCGAGGCGCCGGGGAACCCCCGGCACGTCGAAATCCGCGTGGGATCCGTGGGTTGGACGACCGAGGAGCACCTCCTCGCCCTCCTGCGCCAGGAGCTACCCGCCGAGGTGACTTTCGAACTCCGGGTCGGCGGCCGGTTGGCGTGGTCGAGCAGGACGGAGAACGTCTAGTGCCGAGGGTCGTGTGTCCGGGGTGCGGAGCGATCGTCCAGCTCCAGAGCGTGTCCCGATCGGCGGAAGAGTTCTGCAACGCCTGCGACTTCCCGCTCTTCTGGGCTGACGGCGCCGAATTGCGCCAGGACGACGATGCCTCGATGGGGTTGGCCGTGCGCCGGCGCCCGGGCACGGGCGGGCGGCAGCTGGTGGTCAGCGAGGACTGTCCCGTGTGTCAGGAGCCGAACCGGCCCACAGCGGTCTTCTGCCAGCGGTGCGGGGCGGAGATGCATCCGCCTCCCCCGCCCCGTGCCCCCCCGGAACCGCCTCCGGCTCCAGCGTTCGCGCCTCCGCCTCCGGCGCCCGTCCCTACCTACGTGTGGTGGCGGGACTGGTGGCTCCTTGCCGCCCTGATCGTGCTGCTCGTCCTACTCATCATCACCGTGATCACGGTGATCGTCGCCCGGCGCTGAGGAGAGACGATGCCTTTTCCCGTAACCAGCGGAGCCGTCACCATGTGCAGCTTCGGTGTCGCACCGGGGACGCTCAACACTCTGGGCGCAGGGGTGCTCGCCGGGCCACCCGTGGCCAGCATCCTCGACATCATCCCGTTCGTGAACGTGATGCCGTTCGCCATGTGCACGAGCCTCGCCAACCCGGCAGTGGCCGCCGCCACCGCAGCCGCCCTGGGCGTGCTGACTCCCATGCCCTGCACCCCGGTCATCCCTGCGCCCTGGAAGCCGGGCTCCCCGACGGTGCTGGTAGGAGGGAAGCCGGTGCTCACCAACACGAGCAACTGCCAGTGCGCCTTCGGCGGGCTCATCACCATCGTCGCCCCCGGTCAGTTCACCACCACCGCCCCCTGACCGAGGGCCTCCTCAGTCCGTGGGTTCGGGAAGCAATGCCGTACCCAGGACGCACTCCAAGAAGGGACACGTCGTGGTGGTCGCCTCCGGGCAGAAGCCGTTGATCCCAGTCAGACTCTGACCGGGCGTGAGGTCGAGATCGACGACGTCCAGAGCCGCGGATCCGACGAAGAACACCAGCCGGTATTCCCCCGGCGTCTCGACCCGGTTCAGTCGGTACGTTCCGTCGGGGCGGGGGACGGTTGCCACCGACGGATCAAGAGCAGCGTTGTTGCGGAAAAGGAGGGCTACGGCCGTGCAGTTGGGAGCGGTCCCGGTGATCACTCCCGGCTCGCCCTTGAGATTGACGTCGAGTGGGTTCTGCTGGTTGTCGGTCAGGGTCAGGGAGAAGGTCTGGGGCACGTAGCCCGTCTTGGAGAAGGTGACGTTGTAGGTCCCTGCCTGCAAGCCGGCGATCTCGTACCGGCCCAGGCTCTCGGGAGGGCTGTTGGCGGAGACGGTGGCCCGCACTTCGGCGCCGTTGCGGTCGGTCACCCGCACGTTCACACCGGGCAGAAGGCACTGCCCCGGCTCGCAGGCCGGTGCCCTCCGGATGTCCTCGGTGACCACCCCCGAGACGGAGCCCGTCGAGGGCTGCAGCAACGGGCTCAACCCAGTCTCGTTGCCGTTCTCGGCCAGGGCCACCGTCGCCGTCTTGACCAGGAAGCCCTGCTTCTGGAAGGTCACGGTGAAGGTTCCGGGCGTGGGGAGTCCACTGACGGAGAAGTAGCCCACCGGTCCCTCGTTCAGGCTCATGGTGCTGCCCAGTATCTTGGCCGGAGGGCCGGGCACGGTCGTCGTGGTCTCCTCAACCGGCGTGGTCGTGGTCGTGGACGGCCCGACGACGACGATGGGCGGCACCGTGCCCGCTCCCGCGGTCACCGTCACCAGGACATCGGCGACCGGCTCACCCGTCTGGCTCAAGACGGTCCCCGACACCGATCCCCGCCCCTTGGTCAGCTCGATGTTCTGGCCCGTGAGCTTCTGGCCCGCGGCCAGATCGATCACCGTGGTCTGGGTGCCGAAGGCTGCCTTCGAGAAGGCCAGGAGGTAGGTTCCGGGCGTGGGAAGGCCGTCGAGGGAGTAGGAGCCCACCGGTCCACTGGGTGAGGACAAAGTGGTGATGGTGTCGGTTCCGTTGCTGGCCATGACCGATACCGCGCCCAGCGGTCCGTTGCCGTCCGACACCAGGCCACTGATCGCACCCGTCCCGCTGACCAGGGTGACGTCGACGCCGGCCAGCGCCTCACCCAGTTTCAGCTCGATGAGACGGCTCTGGGTGCCGAAGCCGGCCTTGGCGAACACGATCTGGTACGTGCCCGGGGCGGCGACCTCCTGGAAGAGGAACTCACCCGTGGGCCCGGTCGTGACCGGTTCCGGAGCTTCCGGTGGGAGCGAGGCGCCCTCCTCGCCCGAGGGGAGGGGCAGAAGGGTCACGATGGCTCCTCCACCGTCGGGCCGAGCCGAGACCTTCCCCGCCACCGATCCCAGCTTGCCGCCGCTGATGGGGCCGGCCGTGACCGCCGCCGCCGCCTCCTTGTCGTCGTCGCCACCGGCGACGCGGTCGATGGCCTTGTTCACGCCCAGGAGCAGCACCGCGCCCCACAGGGCGATGGCGGCCAGGATCGACAGGAGGGTCAGCGCCGCTCGGGGGATGCGTGGCTTCTGGAGGAAGGTGGCCGTCGCCGTCAACGGCTCGGTGGCCGTCTCGGCCGTGAACGTGAGCTGGTGAGGGATGGGCGAGCCGAAGAAGGGCCGGCGGCCCGAGACGACAACGCGGGCCAGGCCCGTCTCCCCCGGCCCGACGGCCAGACCGGCCGGCGCTACCTGGAACTCGAGCTTGCCCGTCGAGTCGACCGCGACCAGCTGGGACTCCAGGGGAACGTTCCCACGGTTGTCCAGGGACAGAGCGAACTCGGCCTCGTTGCCGGCCGTCACCATCAGGGGCTCGACGGCGAGCGTGGCCACGCTCACGGCGGCCACGCTGATCTGGATCTCCTCTACCGCGGACACCCTGGGGTCGGTGACGGAAGCAGCCTTGACCCCGATGACCCGCGGCCCCGCGGGAAAGCCGGAAGGAAGAGCAAAGGTGAGCACCATCACTCCGCCCGTCTCCGGGAAGAGCGACAGCTCAGGAGGATCGGCGGTGAACGCTTGGTCGCCCAGGCCGAGCAACGAGGCCTGGTAGCCGTCGATGACGGGCCGCGAGTTGTAGATCTCGAGCTGCAGGACGACGGGCTCGCCGATGGCGATGTCCAGCTCCGTGGGGGTGACAGCCAGTCTCATCCCAGGCTCCTACGCGGGGCTCACGCCGCCGGAGGGGGGAACGATCGCCTTCTGGGGCGGGTCGGTGTCCACCACGACCTCGTCACCCGGCACCGCGGGCACGAAGAACCGGCCCTCTTCGTCCACCACCGACGAACCTCGCCGCGATCGGACCCGGACTCCGGCGGGCACAGGTCCGTCGATGCGCCCGGCCACCCGTTGTCGGGTTGATGACCGCGCCGGCTGGCGGCGGTCGGTCACTTCCACCTCCACCTGGCTCGGCGGGGCGGAAACCTCGATCAGCACCTCGGGGTCCACCGTCACCGTGACCGACAGCTCGACTCCCGGTTGGAACCGGCCACCGAGAGCTGTCCAGAACTCCGAAGGCGGATCGTCGTCCGCCTTGCTCAGGCTGAGCGTCGGCAGCGGGCGGACCGCGGCGAGCGCTCCCTGGAGGTACTCGGGAGGCAGCTCCGTGGTGGTGAGGAAGGCGGTCAGGACCCGGCCGAGGAGCTGGTGGGCGTTACGGGCGTCAGTCGCCCACGCGGTGACCAGGTAACCGAGCTGGATCCGCGGCCGCGGTCCCCGGCGGTAAACCACACCCTCGTTCTCGACCAACGCCGTGCCCGCGCCGACCTCGGTCGCGCTTCTCCGCAACCGCCACAGGTAGAGGTTGACCGCGGGTCTCGACAGCCCCGCCGCCCAGTCGGCGTCGGGGGCATCGAAGGAAACGTCGACATCCGAACCGGGCAGGGGGCCGACGGCCCGGAGAAAGGCGTCCAGGCTGTCGTCGAGCAGATGCAGCATCAGATCAGGCCCTGGCGCGTCGCCAGAGCGACGGCGTGGGCCCGGTTGCGGCAGTTGGTCTTCATCAGGAGGTCGTGGACGATGTTCTTGACCGTGCGCACCGAGTAGCCGAGCGTGTCGGCGATCTCGCGCGTGTCATCCCCCTCCGACAGGGACCGCAGAACCGCGAGCTCCCGGCTGGTCAGGGGATGCGGTCCGCCGTTGCCACTGCGCGCGGCCCTGTCGAGCAGGCGGGGAACCAGCTCAACCGGTAGGGCGCTGCTTCCGGAGACCACCGACCGTATGGCCGCCACCAGGGCCTGGGGGTTCAGCTCGTTGCGGAAGAGCACGGCGCCGATGCCTCGCTCGATCAGCTCCAGAGCCAACGGGTCGTCCGGCGAGGCCACGACCGCCACCAGCAGGACCGGGTAGGTCCTCCGCAGGGCAAGGGCCCGTGCCAAACCGCCGCGGTCGACCTGGAAGAGGAGTACGTCGACGCCGGACAAGTCGGGAGACGGTCGGAGCGACGTGCTCTCGCCGGCAATCTGGAGCCCCTCACCAGCGAGGCAGGAGACGAGACCCCGCCGGAAGATGGAATTCTGGTCGTCGACCCACACCCGCGGCGCATCGGTTTGGCCGGCCTGCGTCATGTTGCCCCTCCCTCCAACCCCTGGTCGGCGGGTCTTCCAGGCAATCAGGTCGCCGGTGCTCTCGACAGCGGCGATTGAACAGCAGTTGAGGTAATGGGCTCTTCCCCTATGGCCTACATCGGTGCCCTTTCGGGCATTTCCAGGGCCTCGCCACCGGCGGCCGCGAGGGGCGGCGTCACAAGAGGTGGCAGGATTCCGCGGTCATGGCCGGTTGGAGCTGCCCGAAGTGCCGGCGCTTGTTCCGGCGGTCGGGGCAGTCGCACGAGTGCTCCCCGGCGATGGGGCTGGAGGAGTACTTCTCGACGGGGCCGCGCCACGAGCGACCGATCTTCGAGGCCGTCATGAACCATCTCGACTCGGTCGGGCCGGTCCACGTGGAGCCCGTTTCCGTGGGAATCTTCCTCAAGCGAGCGCAGACCTTCGCCCAGCTGCGGCCCAAGGACCACTGGGTCGCGCTCTCGTTCTCCTTGCCCCGCTGCGTTCAGCACGAGCGGATCATCAGGAAGGTCGTCGTCGATCACGGTCGGTACCACCACGTCGCGAACGTGCGGAACCCGGGCGACCTGGACGACCGGCTCCGCGGCTGGCTCATGGAGGCGTACTTGAACTCTCCGACGTAGCGAGAC
>JBHENM010000412.1:0-1867 GCA_046262035.1 Acidimicrobiales bacterium
CTAGGCATGCCCCGCCGGCCGTGTCTACGAAGCGGTGCTGTCGGCGCCCCCGGGGATCGGCAATCCGACGCCGGGTGTAGCGTCGGTGCGGGCGATGCTCAGGACCCTGGCAGCGCATGTCTATTCGGGTCGATACCCAGGGATGTCTGGATGGCTCGCAAGCAGCCCATGCAACCGGCTACTCCGGCGGCTTCCGGCGCGTCCGGACCCCGGCTGTGAACGGTGAGCGACGGATCCGGATCCTGGCCGCACTGGCCGAGGGGCGGGACGGCGAAGCCACGGGACCGCGCCTATGCCAGGTGTGCAAGAACGTAACGGGAATGACCGGCGCGGGGATCATGCTGATGTCGGGGGAGCTGCCCCTGGGTTCGGTATGCACGACGGGCGGGGTCAGCGCGCTCATCGAGGACCTGCAGTACACGCTGGGGGAAGGTCCGTGCGTGGACGCCTACCAGCTCGACCGCCCGGTGCTCGAGCCCGATCTCGCCCACCCGGCCGAGCCACGGTGGCTGGCCTTTTCCAGACCGGCCGTCGAGGCCGGGGTGCGGGCGATCTACGGCTTCCCCATGGCCATCGGATCCGTACGCCTCGGGGCTCTGAACCTCTACGCCGACCGGCCCGGGCCTCTGACCGACGACCAGCACGCCGACGCCCTGGCAATGGCCGACGTCGCCGCCGAAGCGGTGCTGGCCATGCAGGCGGGCTGCGACACGGGAGTGCTGGCGACTGAGCTCGAAAAGGGCTCCAACTTCCAGTACGTGGTCCACCAGGCGGCAGGGATGGTGTCTGCCCAGCTCGACGTCAGCGTGGCCCAGGCCCTGGTGCGCATTCGGGCCCATGCGTTTGCCAACCAGCGGGTCCTGGGCGACGTGGCGGCCGAAGTCGTCGCCCGGGAGCTTCGCTTCGGCGAACGAGATCGCTAGAATCGCCGTCGCTATCCAACACTCGGAGAGCTGGGAACGGGGGGCTAAATATGCCGCGCGAGGCGATGCTCGCCCAAACCTTGGTAGAGCTGGCCGACAGCCTGGTCGAGGACTTCGACGTGGTGGACCTGCTGACCCTGCTCGCCGAGAGATGCGTCGAGGTCGTCGATGCGGCCGCCGCCGGCCTGATGCTGGCCGCGCCGGACGGGCAGCTGCGAGTCCTGGCGTCATCCAGCGAAGCCATGAGGGTGCTCGAGCTCTTCGAGACCCAAGCGGACGAGGGACCCTGCGTCGACTGCTTCCGCAGCGGCCGGCCCATCGTGAACCTCAAGCTCGGCGACCACGGCCGCTGGCCCCGTTTCAGCCCCAAAGCGATGGAGGCCGGATTCCGCTCTGTTCACGCCCTACCGATGCGATTGCGAAACCAGAACATCGGCGCCCTCAACCTGTTCCGGATCGACGAGGGGTCGATGGACGAGGCCGATGTGATCGCCGCTCAGGCCCTTGCTGACGTGGCCACCATCGCCATCCTGCAGCAGCGGGCGGCGCGCGACGCCCAGGTGATGAACGATCAGCTGAGCCAGGCCCTCCGGACGAGGATCGTGATCGAACAGGCCAAGGGTGTGGTCGCCGAGAGTGCCGACCTCGACATGGAGCAGGCCTTCATCCGGTTGCGGCGACACGCCCGGAACCACAATCTCCGCCTCACCGACCTGGCCCAGGCCGTGAGCAGCAAGGCTCTCCCCGTCGCTTTCCTGGATTAGCTCCCCAGAAGGGCCACTCGACACGGGGGGCACAGCCACCACGTGGGAAGGGCGGTCTGGTGGAGGGTGGGGTCGCCCTCGAACATCTTCCGGCACCGACCGCACTGGCGCGGCTGGACCTTGTCGGGAATCGGTTCGACGAGTGTCATGTTGTTCCTTCTAGTCGGGAAGGGATCCTCC
>JBHENM010000413.1:0-2316 GCA_046262035.1 Acidimicrobiales bacterium
CATGGGCCAGGGCGACACCGTCACCTGCAACGGGCCCGGCGCACCGTATGTGCCGACGCTCCCCGATGACGCGCAGCCGTCCAACTGCAAGTTCACCTACCCGGCCTCGAGCGCCCGGAGCCCGGACAAGACCTTCACCATCACCGCCACGGTCGAGTGGCACGTCACGTGGGCAGCGAGCGGTGCTCCCGGCGGCGGTGACCTCGGCATCAGCCGGCGCTCGTCGAGCACGCCAGTTCGCGTCGCCGAAGTCCAGGTCCTCAACACTGCCGCTCGCTCGTAGAAGAAAGGTCCGCACACCCATGGCAACCCGCACGCCCGGGCGCCTTGTCGCCCCCCCTGCTTCCACCAACGGTTCGCGACAGCGGCCCACCGCCAGCGGCGCCGGCGGTCTCGGTACCGCCAAGCGCTCGGTGCCCATGGCCCTCGTCGGTGTTGCCGCGGTGGTCCTCGGAGCGCTGCTAGCGCTGGCCCTCTACACCAGCGTCGACCGGCGCCAGGCCGTGCTGGCCGTGCGCCGGCCGGTGGCCGCCGGCCAAGTGATCGCCCCCGAGGACCTCCGCCAGGTCCGGGTGTCCACCGCCGACGGCATCACGCCGGTGCCCGTGTCACGCAGCGCCACTGTCGTCGGCAAGAGCGCGGCAGTGGCGCTGGTGCCCGGCACGCTCATCACCTCCGACCACGTGGGCGCCCCGTCGTCCCTGCAGGCCGGCCAGGCCATCGTTGGCGTCGCCCTCAAGGCCGGACAGGCCCCAGCCGCCCTGCCGCCGGGGACACGGGTGCAGGTCATCACCACCGTCAAGGGAGGAGGCGCCGACCAGGCCCGGCCGGTCGTGTTGACCAGCTCGGCCGTCGTGGCCCCGGCCGCCGCCGCCAACGGCGTCCAGGCGAAGCCGACCACGAGCGCCACAACGGTGGTGTCGCTCATCGTCCCCGCCAACGAGGCCCCGGCCGTGGCGGCGGCGGCCGCCGATGGCCAGGTCAGCCTCGTCGCCCTTCCCGCGTCGTGAGTCTCATTGCCGTCGCCTCGGCCAAGTTCTCGCCCGGGGCGACCACCCTGGCCCAGCTCCTCGTGCTGCGTCGCCCGTCGGAGCGTCGATGCCTTCTTGTCGACTGCGACCCCGCCGGCAGCGAGTGGCTCCTGCGCCCGGGACTCGCGCCCGAGCCCGGCCTGGTCACCCTGGCCATGGCCGGACGCCGTGAGCTCCCAGCCGGCGCCGTGCTGGAGCACACCCAGACGGTGGGTGATCACAGCCTCGAGGTCGTCGTCGCCCCGGTTGCCGCCCGCCGCGCCACCAGCGCTCTGGACATCCTGGGCGAGCGCCTTGGCCCCCATCTCGTCTCGCTGGCCGACGTCGATGTGGTGGTCGACTGCGGCCGCCTCGACCAGCGCTCACCCGCGCTCGGGCTGCTGCGGGTTGCTGACCTGGTCGTGCTGGTCGGCCGCCCGGCGGTCAGCGACATGGTTCACATGGGCCCGTGGGTGGAGCAGCTGGGCGCCGATCGCCTTGCCTTGGTCCTGGTGGGCAGCGGCCGAGGTGGCCAGGTCGGCTACGACCCCCAGGAGATCGCCGACGCCCTCGGCGTGCCCGTGCTCGGCCTCCTCGCCGACGACGCGTCGGCCGCCGCAAGGCTCTTCGCCCAGCCCGGCTCTCTGGTTGGCATGTGGCGCACCCGTCTGGTCCGCTCCGCGTCCGAGCTCGCGGCGAGCGCCTTCGCCGTCGCTGCCCAGCACACCGTCCGGCGTTCGATCGCTTTCCAGGAGCGCGTGATCTCATGATGAACGAGCAGGAGTTCGCCGCCGTCCAACGCGGGCTCCGCAGCCGTGTGGCCGACGAGCTGGTCTCGAGGGTCCAGGCCATCGAAGCCGAGCGGGGCGTGCGGGTGGCCGAGCTCGACCAGGAGGCACTGACCGCCAGCCTCGTCCACGCCGCCATCGCCGACTTCGCCCGGCAGTGCTTCGACGACGGCCGGCCCCAACCCAGCGACGAGGAAGAGGAGCGCCTGGCCCGGGCCGTGATGGACGACCTGTTCGCCGCCGGCTCCAAGCTCCAGCCCTACCTCCAGGACGAGACCGTGGTCAGCATCCGGGCCAACAACCCCCGCGTGACCTGGATCACCTACGTCGACGGCCGCAAGGAGCGAGGACCGGCCCTGGCCCCCGATGCCGCCGGGATGATCGAGCTCATCCGCGGCCTGGCCGAGGAGGCCTACCGCTATGACGGCATCGAGCGGCGCTTCGATGCCGGCTCTCCCAAGCTCGACTGCGCGCTGCCCAACGGGGACCGGGTTTTCGCCCTCATGGTGGTCAGCGGG
>JBHENM010000414.1:0-1043 GCA_046262035.1 Acidimicrobiales bacterium
CATCCTCGACTTCGTCAACCAG
Organism: Acidimicrobiales bacterium; assembly: GCA_046262035.1. Taxonomy (GTDB): domain Bacteria; phylum Actinomycetota; class Acidimicrobiia; order Acidimicrobiales; family AC-14; genus JBHENM01. Next base: position 23 of record JBHENM010000414.1, read on the forward strand.
GCCACCGACATCCAGGCCGCCTTCGAGGACTGGTTCGAGACCACCATCACCGAGCCGAGCGACCCGAACCTGCTCTACCGCAAGCAGCAGGAGGTCATGGGATACGAGCTGCTGGCCGCGTCGGAGATGGAGGCGTTCATCCGGGTCCTCGCCACCGCCGGGCCGGGGCGCATGCCCGACGCGGCCGAACGCAAGCTCCACGCGCAGCTGCACGAGTACCTCAAGCCGGCCCTCGACCGTTTCAAGGCGCTCGACGCCGACGACGAGCGCAACGGCTTCCGCGGCGCGCTGGGGGCCTTCGTGCGCGCCTACAGCCTCATCGCGCAGATCGTCGACTGGGGCGACCGCGACCTGGAACGGCTCTACCAGTACGGCCGTATCCTGCTGATCCGGCTGCCCGGCCGGCCGTCGGCGTCGGTCGACATCGGCGACGCCGACCTGAGCCACTTCCGCCTGGAGTTCACCGGAGCGCACAACGTGTCGCTGTCGGCCGTCGGCGATCGCGACGTCCGCGGCCACGCGGCCGACGGCGGGGGCAGGCGGGAACCGGAGATGACGCCGCTCTCCGAGATCATCGCCGAGCTCAACGACCGGTTCGGCCTCGGCCTCGGCACCTCCGACCAGATTCTGGTGTACCAGCAGGTCGTCGGCCTGGTCGAGGATACCTCGATGCAGCAGATCGCGCTGATGAACGACGAGGCCCGCTTCGGCCAGGTCGCCGACGACCGGCTCGACGACATCGTCGCCGAGAACGCCGAGCGCAACACCGAATTCATGAAGCTGTACTTCGACAACGACGAGTTCCAGAAGGCGATCAAGGAGGCGGCACGGCGGCGGGCCTACCGGATCATCACCGAACCGGCGCGGGACGAGGCGCTGGCTCGGTTGCGCGCCGAGATGGCCAGGGAGACCGGCGGGCATGAGGCCTGACCTGCCGGGGAACGATGACGGTGCCCGACGGCTCGCCTGCCGCGCCGGGCCCGCTGCCTCCGGGCCGCTCATGGCAACGGACCGCTGCGTT
>JBHENM010000415.1:0-6321 GCA_046262035.1 Acidimicrobiales bacterium
GGCGACGATTTCCTGAACACGGTCGACGGCTCCGGCGCCGATGTTCTCGTCGGCGGGAACCATGTCGTAGGGGATGTCTGCACCGGCGACGGCGGGGACACGCTGCTCAGATGCAACCCGTGACGGGGAGCGCTCGCGGAGGCTGGCTCGTAGCCGAGCCGCTGGTCAGCGCTCGCTGTCGCGGACGGAGGACAGGAGATCCCGGCCGTTCTCCCGCTCCACCAGGCACACGATCCATCGGTCCCCGAGCGCCCACTGCGATTGGGTTGGGACGACCGGTCGGCTGATGAACTCGGAGTCCTCGTAGGGAATGCCGACGTAGAGGGCGTAGCGGGGCTCGCAGGCGTCGTCGGCCTGGTCCACTAGTTCGAGGCGGCCGGGATAGGCCGTCTCCGACGAGGCGCGGTCTTGGATGACGGCGTACACCTCGGACTCGTGCGGTATCCGGCAGGAGACAACCTCGGCCTGGCTCACACTCTCGCGGTTGATGCACTCGCCGCCCTGGAGATCACGCCATGCGACGGTCTCGCGGTCGGAGAGGTCACTGCCGACGAACCACAGGAAGGCAACGAAGAACACGAGCCCGCAGCCCGACAGGACCAGCCCGGCCACGGCCAGGCCGAACCCTGAGACGTGGTCACGGCGCACCCGGCGGAGGCCGATCAGGCCGAACACCACACCCAGCACGCCCAGGACCCCGATGGCGAACAGGGGGATGGCCAGGATCCCGAGGACGAGGGCGGTGATGGCGAAGCCATCGGTCCGTCCCCGTGCCCCCGGAGGTGGCGGCGGGTAGCCGGGAGGCGGATAGGCGCCGGGCGGCGGAGGCGGATATCCAGCCGGCCCATATCCGGGAGGCGGGGGGTAGGCAGGGGGCGACTCGTACGCCGGAGGCGGGGCCGGAGGCGGCGGCGGAGCCGGGGGCGGGAGCGGAGGCGGGGGCGCTCGTCCGGTGGGCGGCGCCGGTGACGTCCATGAGGTCCTGGGCCAGTGGGGCTCGAGATCCTCCGTGGCGTCCGCCGGCCTTTCCTCCGGGGAAGCCTCGGGAGGGGCGGGCTCTGGCGTCGCAGCCGTGGAAAGCGGCCCTGCTTCGGAAAACCTCGGCGGTTGCCCGGTCGTCTCCGCCGGAGCTCGGGCGGCCTTGGCCGCGGTTTTGGCTGCCTTCGCCGAAGCCTTGGCCGGCGGTCTGGTCGTCTTGGCCGCCGCCTTGGCCCGGGGCGGAGCGCCCGCCCGCTTGGCCCCTTTGGCTGCACCGGCCGCCGGCCGACCCGCCTTCTTCAGAGGGCGCTCGGGAAGACCGGGCTCTGACGCTTCCTCACCTCGCCCGCTCGGCCCTTCGGGGTCGGCCACTCGCGCTGGCGACTGCCCTAGCGGGCGCCGGCCCTAACCGACTGGCGGGTGGGTTGGTCGTCGCCCGCCCCCACGGCGCAGACGACGCGACGAGCGCCGTCGTTCCAGGCGGACTCACGAGGGGTGATGTAGACGTCCTTGAGGTTGAGCTGATCGAAGGCCACGCCCGCGTAGGGCTGGAACTTGGCCAGACACTGGGGGTTGGCGTACCGCACGAGGGCGTCCATTCCCGGGAAGGGGGCGTCGGCGCCGTCCGGGTGGTCCAGAACGGCGAAGACCTCGAGGTCGTGCTCCTGGTCGCAGGGCACGGTCTCGACGTTGTTGAACCGACCCGACGGCTGCTCGAAGCAATCTCCCACCTTGAGGTCGGAGTACTTGACGCCGCCCTCGTCGACCGCGTTGCTCAGGATCTGCCCTCCCCCGATGAGCAGGATGGCGAGGAGCACGGCTCCCCCGGCGATGATGGCGACGAGTTTGACCTTGCTCCCGCTCCGCTTCTCCTTGGGCTGGTCCGGGCGCGGAGGCGCCGGTGCTGAAGGCGGGGGAGGCGGGGGCGAAGGTGGAGGCGGAGGCGGAGCCTGCGTCGGGGTGAAGGTCGAGGCCGACCCGCCAGGAGCCGGCGGTGAGTCCATATCGCTACTGGGGCGCCACGGCGGCGGCTCGGAAACGAGGGTCGGCTCCGACTCTCCGCCCCTTTGGCCACCGGCGTCGGAGGGCTCGGGAGGAGGCGGCGGTGGTGGCTCGTAAGCGCGCGTCTCCGTGCCGGCGCCGGAAAGACCGGACCCGCTCGACGAGCCTCGGTCCCACCCCTCTTGCTCCGCCTGGGCCGCGGCCTGGGCCAGCATGGCCTTGATCGAGCGGGGCTCCTCAGCCGGAGGTTCCTCAGCCGGAGGTTCCTCGGCCGGAGGTTCCTCGCTGGTCGTTCGAGCTGACGCCGCCCTGCGTGGGCGGCCCGACGTGGCCGGCCGGGGGCGGGCTCGCCGAACCGGGGCGTCGGCCTCGGGCTCGGTCGTCTCGTCGGGATCGAACCTGACGGGATCGGACAGCTCGACCAGCTCAGCGTCGACGACCTCCACCTCGGCTTCCGAGGTGAGGACCGCCTCCGGCGAACGACGGCCGCTCTTTCTGGGCGCCGGTGCCTTCCTGGCACGGGTTCCGCTTACGGCCCCCGTGGCCTTCTTGGTGGCCTTGGTGGCCTTGGTGGCCTTGACCGCCTTCGTGCCCTTGGTGGCCTTGGTGGCCTTGGCCGCCTTCGTGCCCTTCCTGGCCCGCGGAACAGGGGCGGCCGCCGCCTCGGCCGGCGCCTCCGCTGTGGCGCGCTTCCGCGACGGTGCCCGTTTGGGCGGAGGCGCCGCCTTACGAGCCCGGCCTGTGCCGGTGGCGGCTGCCTCATCGTCTTGTCGTGGACCCTGAGTGGCGCGGCGACGTCGCGCCCCTTCTGTATCCGCCATCACCTCAGCATGGCGTCCAGGTTCGGTCGTAGCAAGCGGGGACGTCTGAAACCGAGGTCAGCGCTCCCGCCCTACTGTGGAGGCACGACTTCACCTGCCCCCCTTTCGTCGGCCATCCAGACGCCGATTGAGCTTGTCCGCAGCCGGTATGCGACGGCGGAGGCATCGACCGCGCTCGGTCGCCGGCGCCTGACCCGGCCCCTCACCCTGTCCGAGAAGATTCTGTTCAACCACCTGGCCGACCCCGAAAACCAGGCCCTGGAGCGGGGGCGCTCGTACGCCGAGTTCCGGGTGGATCGCGTAGCCATGCAGGACGCCACTGCGCAGATGGCGCTGCTCCAGTTCATGTCCGCCGGGCTCCCCCACGTCCAGGTGCCGACCACGGTCCACTGCGACCACCTGATTCAGGCCCGGGTCGGCGCCGACGCCGATCTGGCCACCGCCGAGGACGTGAACCGGGAGGTGTACGACTTCCTGCGCACCGCTTCCGCCCGCTACGGGATCGGCTTCTGGAAGCCGGGCTCGGGGATCATCCACCAGGTCGTCCTGGAGCACTACGCCTTCCCCGGAGGGATGCTGGTCGGTACCGACAGTCACACTCCCAACGCCGGAGGGCTGGCCATGGTGGCGGTGGGCGTCGGTGGGGCCGACGCCGTCGACGTCATGACCGGGGGAACCTTCGGTCTTCGCTGGCCCAAGCTCATCGGGGTCTATCTCACGGGGCGCCTGTCGGGCTGGACCTCGGCCAAGGACGTCATCCTCAAGGTCGCCCAGGTCCTGACGGTCAAGGGCGGGACGGGCGCCATCGTCGAGTACTTCGGTCCCGGAGCGGCCACCATCAGCGCCACCGGAAAGGGCACCATCTGCAACATGGGCGCCGAGGTGGGCGCCACGACCTCCGTCTTCGCTCATGACGAGCACGGCGACGCCTACCTCAGGGCCACCGGCCGCTCCGAGCTGGCCGACGCCGCCCGTTCGGCCGCCGACCACCTCCGTCCCGACGACGAGGTCCTGGCCGAGCCGCAGCGCTTCTTCAACCATGTCATCGAGATCGATCTGTCCAGCCTCGAGCCTCACATCGTGGGTCCCCACACGCCCGACCTGGCGCGGCCCGTCTCCGACATGGCCCGCGACGCCCACGCCCACGGGTGGCCGCTCCGCCTCTCGCAGGCGTGCGTGGGCTCGTGCACCAACTCGTCCTACGAGGACATCAGCCGAGCCGCCAGCGTCGCCCGCCAGGCCGCATCGCGTGGCCTGCGAGCCCGCACCCCGCTCCTGGTCACTCCCGGGTCCGAGCAGATCCGGGCCACCATCGAGCGAGACGGGCTTCTGGCCGACCTCGAGTCCATTGGCGCCACCGTCCTGGCCAACGCCTGCGGGCCGTGCATCGGCCAGTGGGCTCGGACGGACATAGTCGAGGGCGAGGCCAACTCGATCATCACGTCCTTCAATCGCAACTTCCCCAAGCGCAACGACGGAAACGCCCACACCCTGGCCTTCATCGGCTCGCCCGAGACCACAGTGGCTTACGCGCTGGCCGGGACGCTCGACTTCAACCCTCTGTCCGACGCCGTGGACGGGATCCGCCTCGAAGAGCCCACCGGGCCCGAGCTGCCAGCGAACGGCTTCGCCGAAGGGGCTTCCGGCTATGAGCCCCCCGCACCCGAGGGCGCGGCGGTCGAGGTCGTCATCCGCCCCGACAGCGACCGGCTGCAACGCCTCGAACCGTTCCCCGCCTGGGACGGAAAGGACTTCACCGAGCTCACGATCCTCCTGAAGGCCAAGGGAAAGTGCACGACCGATCACATCTCCGCCGCCGGTCGGTGGCTGCGGTACCGGGGTCACCTCGAGAACATCAGCGGAAACCTGTTCCTCGGAGCGGTCAACGCCCACACCGGCGAAGCCGGCAGTGGCTGGTGCCGCGTCCATGACGCCACCGAGCCTTTCCCGGAAGTGGCCCGCCACTACCGCGACGAAGGCGTGCCATGGCTCGTGATCGCCGACGAGAACTACGGGGAGGGCTCGTCGCGCGAGCACGCGGCCATGGAGCCCCGGTTCATGGGCTGCCGCGCCGTGATCGTCCGTTCGTTCGCGCGGATCGCGGAGACGAACCTGAAGAAGCAAGGGGTGCTGCCTCTCGCCTTCTCCGATCCGACGACCTACGACCGCATCGGCGTCGACGACCGGATATCCGTCGTCGATCTGGCCGAGCTGGCGCCCGAGAGGCCGGTGCGCTGCCTGCTCCACCACTCCGACGGCGCCGTCGAGGAGTTCTGGTGCAGCCACAGCATGTCCGAGGAACACATCGGCTGGTTCCATGCCGGCAGCGCCCTCAATCTCATCGGCGCCCACTTCCGTTCTCGAGGCGCCTGATCCGGGCTCACGGGAGTCCGGTAGGTGTTCGCATCTGATAGTGACAGCCCACGGCCCGGGTGGGACTCTTACCCAGATACCACGCACGGGTGCGAAGGGTGGACCAATGAAGCTTCGTCGTGTGTCCCTGCTGTGTGCCGTCCTGGCCGGGCTGGCTCTGCTTCCGTGGAATGCGACTTCGGCTGCGCCTCTGAAGGAACCAGAAGTCGACGCCGCCGTGCAGGTGACGGCCGACCCCAGCTCCGGTCGCGGCCACGCCGTCCCGGTGCTCGCCGTCCATCCCGACGAACCCCAGACGCTGGCCCTGGCCGAGGGCGAGGCGTACTCGTCCCGATGCATGGTGCACATCTCCCGGAACGGCGGGCTGACGTGGTCGCCCACAGGTCAGCCCCAGACGCCTCCCGACTGGCCGGGCTGCGGCTTCTCCGTCACCGGCGCCCTGGCCGACCTGGCCTTCGCCCCTGACGGCACGCTCTACTACGCCTTCAGCGCGTTCCAGCCGACGACGTACCAGCAGCGGATCTACCTCGCCCGGTCCTCGGACCTGGGCCTCACCTGGGACACGACTGCCCTGCCGCGCATCGGGCCCAACCCGGCGAAGCGGGAGATGGGGGCCGATTCCATGCCCTCGATCGTCATCGACAGCGAGGACTCGCAACGGGTCTACGTGTCGTGGTGGTCGGGCAACGGCACCTGGAACATGCCCCAGTCGATCACCGGAGCCGAAAGCTCGATCTGGTGCCGCTTGGTCGAGAACCGCGTACTCGCCCGTCCGTGGCTCGCAACCTCCCGGGACGGAGGCCGCACGTTCGGCGACCCGGTGGACATGGCACCGGGGATCGGACACTGCACGACCGAGCCCTATCTGGCTCAGGCCAAGGACGGAGCGCTGTTCGCCGTGTTCGGTGAGGCCACGAGGACCCTGGAGGAGGGCAAGGCGCCTCCCGCCCACGTGTACTCGTCGGTCTCGCGCGACCAGGGCAGGACCTTCACGGTGACGCCTGTCCACACCCAGTCGGCTCCGGCGGACGGCAGGTCGTCCACGTCCACCTCCGACTGGCTGAGCGGCCCCTCCCCCGCCGTCGACCCCGACAGCGGACTCTGCCCGGCGTGCCGCTCCGCCGACGACACCCCGCGGCCCTCGCCC
>JBHENM010000416.1:0-7287 GCA_046262035.1 Acidimicrobiales bacterium
CGAGGTCTTCTTCAATCGGCGCCGGCTGCACTCCTCGTTGGGGTTCCTCTGCCCGGCCGACTACGAAGCCCGAAAGATCCACCACCACAAGGCGGCTCAGGCCGCATAATCAGACTGTCCGGCGAACCGGGTCAATCCCACCGACGCTGAGCGGGGGCCGCAGCTCGGGGATCAGCCCAGTCGGCCCAGAGCCGCACTCCAGGAGGGCCGGCCCTCCGAGCCGCTGATGGTCCATCGCACGAACTTCGTCGGCCCCATCTCCGGGGCGAGCCCCGCCGTGAGCTCGCGGTGCGGGCTCCCATCGGCGAACGCGGCGAGGGCTTCCTCGTCGACCCATACCGACAGGGTGGCGTACTGCTTCCGCAAGGGCCGGGCGAGCAGTGAAAACCCGACGACTCCTTCGGTCCCCGCCAGTTGCTTGCGGACCGCGCTCGCGCCCATGAACAACCGCAGGGTCGACGACCTGCTGAGCGGCGGGATGCTCGACGCCAGCACGAGGTACTCGTGATCAGGATCGAGCGGCTTCATTGACTTCCACGATGACTTCACACGTCCCCCTGAGGTTTGGATCGAGCCCATCGCGGCCAAGCCCACCGAATCGGGTCTCGAGGACGTCAGTATGGTGTGGGCAGCGTTCTCGGTCGGTCGTCGGTCGTCGGCCTGGTCATCGACGTTCCTGAGGCTTGGCCAACGTGGTGAGGGTCACGCCACGGTGACCGTCAGCTTGTCCATCACCCTGGGGTTCAGCGGCGAATGGGTGCCGTCGCCGGCGACGACCCACAGGGTGTGCTCGCCAGGGGCCAGATTGGGCACGTCGATCCTCGTCTCGGCGCTGTGGATGATCCCTGACTCAACCGGGATTGCTTCGCCGGCCGGTGTCGGCTCGCGGTCCACGAAGACGTGCAGGTGCCCCGTGCGGCCGGACGTGTCCCCATCGGCCTTGACGATGGTCAGCCCTTCGACCTTGACGTCGACGACAACGGGTTGGGCCGTGGGCGACGTGGCGGGGGAAGTGGCGTCGAGCGACGGCCCGTCGACCCTCACGGTGGCCTCCGCCTGGACGGTGCCGAGGCGGGCGTGGGCGCCGTCACCGTAGACCACTACGATGCGATGCGTCCCGACCGCCAGGCCGGCGAGGACGACGGGGTCGTCGGTGGTGTGGACGATCCCCGTCTCCTTGGGGATCGCCGCTCCACCTGCAACGGGGTCACGGTCGAGGAAGACGTGGTAGTGCCCGGTGCGGCCCGATGTGTCGCCGTCGGCCTTGACGATGGCCACGCCCTTGGCCTCGAGGTCGAGCGAGACGACGTTGCCCTTTACCACGGAGCCAGTGGCCGGGGTGAGGATGGACAGCGAGCTGCCGGACGCGGTTGGGGTCGAGGTGGCCGGGATCGAGGGTGCCGTGGTTGCGGGCTCATCGCTGTCTCCGCACGCGCCGAGCACCAGTACGAATGCGGCACTGACCGCGACTGACCGGATGGGTTTCATGACGTTCTCTCTCCTTGGTCGAGTTGGTGGACACCGCTGGGTTTGATCTCCTAAGAGCTGGCCGGGGACCCCTGCTGGTCGGTGCGCATCCAGCGGCCCAGGCCGGCAAGGCCGGCCGCCAGCACCAGGACTGCGGCCGCCACGAGACCATCGTAGAGTGCGCCGGCGAGGGCCGATCCGCCCTCGGCCCCGGCATCGAAGAGCACCGCGCCGGCCCATGCCACCACCGACGCCGCCGGGATGGCGAAGGTGACGGCTCGGCCCCAAGGCCGGGGCAGGAGACCCCGGCGCAGCAGGGGCACGCCGAAGAGCAGGGTCCCGGCGCCCAGCACTGTCGTCCACACCACGGTGGCCCAGGCGACGAAGCTCAGGAGGGCACCGAGAGCGCTGACGCCTATCCCGATGGTGGACACGGCGCTCAGTCCGCCGACCAGTCTGCCGATACGGACCTGCGTGACGACCAGCAAGGCGCCGGAGGCCACGAGGGCGATCGAGGCCACGCCATAGACCAGGCTCGCGACACCGTCCCATCCCCACGTCGCGTCGGCGGCATCGGCCGCGATGAAGCCCGCCACCGCGACAGCCCAGCCGACGGCGGAGCACGTGGCGAGATCGATTCCGGCAACCTTTCGTGGGCGATCCGTTGCGTTCATGGTGCCGCGAACACTGCGGGGGTGACCGGTGGGGGCCATGGCGGCGAACGCAGTTCGGGAGAACCGTCGAGGTGTCATGCCCATACAGACGAACGACTCGCTCTGCAGGGTGACAGGGTCTTCACGACGAGATGGGGTCGCGCTCATCGATCTCCTCGTCGGTGCCGAACAACTCGTCGAGATCCCGATCGGTGCGGAGATCAGCACCGTCGAGCGCAGGTGTGGCCGCCTCGGTGGGTTTGGTCCAGTCCGTTCGCATGGCGATGGCGGCCGCCGTGGCCACCAGGAGGAGCGCGCACCCGAGTCCGAGCACCAGGCGCCCGGCGTCGTACGCGGGCCCGGGGCCGAGGGCGAAGGCCACCGGGGCGACCGGCGCGGTGAGGAAGCCCTCGCCGACCACTACGGCAACGCCGCAGGGCCGCCGGGGCCCGCACGCCACCGCATCCGGCCCGATACGACCGGCTGTGACGACGAGGCTCGTGTGCCCGAGGCCGCCAGCGTCGACGACGAACGCCGACGTCGGGCCGGGCGACGTGCAGCGGCGGGCGTCGTAGGCCTCCGGGGGAGCGCACAGCACGGCGGTCGCCCTCGTGCCGGGCGGAAACCCGGACACCGAGACCTCGACGGTCTGTCCCTCCGCCAACCCCCAGCCGGGCTCGACGTGCACCTGTCCGGGGTTCACCTCGTCGACGAGGACGGTCTGGACGCTCCCGCGCCGGGCGGAGCTCTCGCCCCTGAGCCGAAGCAGGCACGTCGGCTGACCGGCCCGGCATCCGCCGGGGGTGACGTCGCCTCGAATTGCGAACTGGAAGTCGGCTCGGCCGCGGTCGTCGAACTGGACCGGGAACGCCTCCGCGCATGCCGTCTGGCGTCCCAGCTCTATGACGCACTGCTCGACCCGACCCCGCTCGTGCCAGTCAAAGCCCTCGGCCATCACGCGGACCACCGAGCCCGGCGTCAACTTGCTCATCGGCTGGTAGGGCGAGAACCGGTCCTCGGCCGCGGGCTCGATCCTGATGACCGGAATGTCCGCGGTGACCTGGACAAGCCGGGCGAACGGGAGCGCCCTGGTCGTATCGGTCCGAAGGGGGCCTGGGGTCGTGGTCGAAGCCGGCTCGGGCGGCGGGTCGCTCCCAGAGTGCGTACCCACAACACCCAGAGCCACCACGGCCACGAGGACGACGCCGCCGGCGAGAACCACCGGCGCGGACAGAACGGCGGCCAGCCCTGAGCGCTCGCGGCGGCGGTCGTCGCTCAGCACCCCCATGCCCAGCAGGCCGGCGCCCGCCCCGGCCACGAGCAGCGCCAAGAGGACGACGAGCAGGATCACGAGGCTGGGGTCGGCATCTCAGGCCCGTGGCGTTCCCGCCGGGGCGGCCGGCGGCTGGGGGGAGGTCGTAGGTGTCTCGTCGTCGAGGCGGCGGTTCAAGGTGAGCAGCCGCCCCATGACCGGTAAGGCGATCAAGTTCAGCCCGTGGAGCACCCCGAGTATGAGCAGGATCCCGCCGACCCGGGCGACTTCGTGCTGAAGCTGCGCGCCTCCCACCGTCTGGCCCCAGCCTCCCTTGAGCTGAAAGCTCATCGTGAACAGCACGTAGGAGAAGAAGATCAGGTAGTAGGCGATGTCGGTCAGCACGATGAAGCTCTTGCCGGTGCGGGGGTTGGCCCGGAAGACATCCGCGGCGTAGCTCTTGCCGAACCGCTTGATGAGCGGCCCCAGCCACAACGCCACGCACACGAGAAGGGCGTTGGCCAACAGTTCCAGGACCCACCAGTCCATGAGCAGCTCTCCTTGTCGATTGTCGGTAACGGCGAAGATCAAGAAGGCGACGGCACTGGCGGCACATGCCCCCAGGGCGGCCAGGCGCCGGCGCTGTCGGCGCCGTCGGCGGTCGTCCTCAATGCTGAGTCGCACCCGGGCGAACAGGTCCGGGCTCTCCTCGAGTGCCTCGGCTCCCCGCAGGAGCGCGTCGTGCAACCGCTCCTCGAGAAGGCTCATCCGGACACCGCCCTCGGGTCCTCCAGGCGCGACTCCATGGCGGCGAGGCCCCGCTGGAGGTGCGTCTTCACCGAGTTGCGCGAGATGCCGAGCGTCGCGGCGATGTCGTCGATGCCCAGCTCCTGGTAGTAGCGCAGCACCAGGCAGTCGCGTTGGCGATGAGGGAGCTCCCGCACTGCGTCGATGACCTGACGCTGGTCGTCACGGAGCACCAGCTGGTCCTCCTCCTCGGCGCGCTCGGGATCAAAGGGCAGGCGGTGGCGGAGCGAGACAAGGCCCCGACGGTTGTGATCTCTGGCCAGGTTCAGGACGATCGAGCGCAGGTAGGCCGCCGCCTTGGCGTGGTCCTGGATGCGATGCACGGACCGGGCCAGGCGGATGAACGCCTCCTGGACGAGGTCCTCGGCCGCATTGCGGTCGTCGACGAACAACCGGGCCAGCCTGACGAGTGAACGCCCCTCGCTCTCGAAGAGCTCGACGAGGAGCCGGTCGACGTCCGCCGGGGTGGAAACCGCTCGGACGGGGACAGGAACGCAACCGACGAAGGTCGGCAGGTCCACCATCCAGCTGAGCGCCCCCAATCCCACTGACCCGACAGACGTGTCCAGCGAGGCCCGCGGGTGACACGCATCTCGTATCGCCTCGGCGATGCGGTCGCCGACGGAGGGCGGCGTCACCTCCGGAGCTTAGGGGTGCCCGTGATTTCTCGCCGGATGTCGCCTCCACGTCACCCGTGGGCCTGTGTCGCCCGTCTGTAGGAGAACCCGTGGCGGAACCCGCGCCGGAGAAGGAGATGATGCAATGGACAAGAAGTCATCCCGAGCGGCGAAGCGGGTCCGCACCTCTCTCGTCGCCCTCGGCGTCTTGGGTGCGGTGGTCGTGCCCGCGTCGGGAGCGGGGGCGGCGACCAGCGTCGGACGATGTCTCCACCCTGCCCGCCGGAACCGCCGCGGGCCTCGAGATCAATGGCGTGGCGGTCCTGAGCCGGACAACCACCGGTACGACCGGGCGTGTGGTCGTGCGCGGCCTCGAGCCGGGCTCGACCTACGCGGCACACCTGCATACCCAACCCTGTGCCGCGGCCCAATCCCGGCGGTGGCCACTACATGAACGTCGTGGGGGCCGGTGGCGCGCCGCCCAACGAGCTGTGGTTCTCTCCGGTAATCCGACCGCTGGGATCACCGCCATCCGGGCCGGAGTCGCCAGCGGCAGGGGCACGGCCGACTGGGTCGCGACCGCCGACGCCCGAGCCGTGGTCATCCACGCCATCCCCGCCGGTGGGACCACGGCTGGTGGGCCCAAGATCGCCTGCGCCGACCTGGGGTAGGCGATGGCCCGCTCGTACCCCGCACCGCCGCCGACGTGTCCCCTTCCCACCCCATGGCAAGACGATTCGTCGCCGCTCTTCGTCTCGACCCGTCCGCCGATCTCATCCATATCGTTCTCATCGAAGGAATCGAGGCAGGCAAATGTCTGATCTAGGTCCCGGTGCGCGCCTTGTCGCGCTGGTCCTCATGGTTCTGGGCGCGACCGCCGTCGCCATCGGCTTCAGCGGCCCTGCCGCCCCGATCGTCGGAGTCGCCGTCCTCGCCGTTGTCTTCACCCAGCGTCGGCAGTTCGCCTCCCTTCCGCACGGGAACCGTGTGACCCTGTGGCGAGCGGTCGTGCAGGCCTGGTGGGGGCCCGTCGCCGGACTGCTGGGTCTGATGATGGTCGTCAGTGGCATCGGCACGATCTTCGAGGCCAGCAACTGGGGCGGGCGCATCGTCGGTAGCAGCCTGTTGCTGGCGTTCGGTTCGGCCATGTTCCTGGGGCTGATGCGTCGCCCGTTCGACCGAGGAGTCGGCGACGCTCTGATCCTGCTCGCGACGATTCCGGCCCTGGTCTTCTTCTGGGTCATCGTGCCGCCGCTGGCCGCCGTTCTCGTCTGGATCGGAGTCTTGAGCAGCGGATTCAGCGAGCGACCGGCGGCGCCGGTGGCTTGACGCCCTGCGGCGAGCCGCCTGTGCGGGGTAGTGGGCGTCCTGAGAACATCGGGCACCCGCGGACCCGATCCCCGGGCGGCGGAGCCTCCCCGCGCCCGCCCTACGAGAACTCGGGCTTGCGAGCGCGTTCCTGAAGGTCTTCCGCCGTACCGGCCTAGCCAGGGTGGGTCGGTCGGCACCTCCTCTACGACGGATGGGCTGAACAACTGTCGGCGCAGCTCCTGTAGCTGGCGGACGGCGACGGGTGTCATCACGACTCCCCTCCAGCCTCGGCTGGCCCGGTCCAGCACCGTCCAGACGAGGCCCAGGCAGGTGCGCTCGCCCGGGAGCCGGCCGATCACCTTGACCCGCCGGAGCTGGGCGGCCGACGGGCAGCCACCGGGAACCACGACATCGAGCGCCATGACGAGGAGCTGGGGGAACGTCTGAGGGTCGTCGTCGGGCTCGTTGAGGGAAATCCAGGCGACCGGCGCCGTCACACGGTTGACCGCCGCGGCCGCCAGGGTCGTCTTGCCGGCACCCGCATCGGCGGCGATCAGGGGTGAACGGCACATCAGCCAGCGATCCTTCGACCCGGTCGAGGAGCACCGGATCGATTACCGCATCCTTCGCCGGAAGCGGCCGGACGAACATGGTGCGCGGCACCCAGGCGCTGGCAGGCACCTCGTGAAGGTCCTCCGACACGGCCCGAGACTACGACGGTCACCTTCCAGCACCTCGAGTCGCGCCTACGGCCGTCGATCATTCGGCGGGAGCCAACCGTGTTCGCTCGGTGCATGGGGGGAGTAAGCGGCTGAGAGGCGCGGCGGCGGCCTCCCCCGCGCCGGACGCCGTCCTGTCCACGACGCAGATTTGGCCTTGCTCAGGGTTCTAGCTGTAGCTGCCCATGGCGAGACGCCGTTCGTGGACGGCCATTGCACTCTCGGGCTCAGGTAGACCGCTCCATCCAGCGTCGCTCAGACGAAAAAACTGCCTCGCCCCGGTCAACGGTCGTAGACAGCTGGCTCGAACAGCTCGGCGCCGGCCAGCGCCTCCAGCACACGTGGGTGGGCCTGGCGGCTGCGTACCATCCAGCTCGGAGGTTCGGCCTCCGGCTCAAACGAATCGAGCGCGGTGCGGATCGCCAGCTCGACGGCGAGCAGGACATCCTCGCGACTGACGT
>JBHENM010000417.1:0-8254 GCA_046262035.1 Acidimicrobiales bacterium
GCCAATCCCCCGACTTCCGCCGGTGACGACCACCACCCCGCCGCTCACGCCGAGAAAGTTACGGTCTGGCAGCCCCGCAACGAGAAATGGGCAGCCGCGGCCCCGTCCGGGGCGCCCTGCCGCCGGAGACCTACTCGTCGCCCTCCCACTGGCGATCCTCGGCCTCCCACTTGTCGTTGCGGGCCTCGACCTTGTCCTGCCAGTTGGCCGCTTCCTCCCTCGACGGGTACGGACCCATCTTCCGGTCAGGCGGGCACGGATCGGCGGCGTCGACCACCTTCTTGTGCTCCAGGCACCAGTACCACTGCTCCGTCTGGCTGTCGGTCAACGGATGACCTCCCGTCTACGTGTTTGCCGCCCAGCGTGGGGGGCACACTGCCTGCATGTTTGTCTGGCACAAGCGCTCCGGCCAACCGGGAAGGGTCCGGTTCTTCTGGTGGCCGCTCGTCCTTTCCCTCGTCCTTTCGGTCGTCCTTACCATCCTCCTGAACATGGCGATCTAGAAGGCCGGCAGAGACGACGACGATAGTGAGCAGGCATCCTCCGGAGCGATCCCATCTCCTTACAGTGAATTCCGCTACAGTGGATCCTGAGTAGCAGCCCGCCGGGTCGCTCTCGGGTCATCCTTCCTAGAAGCCGGGCTCCGGTTACGGGACGTGGGCGACCCACCCTTCCGTAGACCGCAGGAGCTGACCTCTACCTAATGACCACCTTTGACGCGCTCGGCGTCTCTCCCTCCCTCGTCGCCGCTCTGGCCGCCGACGGCATCGTCACCCCGATGCCCATCCAAGCCGGCACGATCGTCGACGCCCTCGCCGGCCGCGACGTTTGCGGCAAGGCGGAGACCGGGTCGGGCAAGACCCTGGCCTTCGGCCTTCCCATGATCCAGCGCACCACCCGGGCCCAGCCGGGCCGTCCCCGGGCCCTGATCCTGGTGCCCACCCGCGAGCTGGCCAACCAGGTGCACGACGTCTTGGCCCCCCTCGCCGCTGCCGCCGGGCTCCGCACCGGGGCCGTGTACGGCGGCGCTCCCATGGACCGCCAGATCAAGGACCTGCGCCGCGGCGTGGACATCGTCATCGCCACCCCGGGACGTCTCATCGACCTGGGCGACCGGGGCTCGCTCTCTGTGGCGGACGTCCAGCTCCTCGTCCTGGACGAGGCCGACCGCATGGTGGACATGGGCTTCCTGCCCCAGGTGGAGTGGGTGCTCCGGCGCCTGGGCGACCACCAGACGCTCCTGTTCTCGGCCACCCTCGGCCGAGAGGTCGACCACCTGGTCCGCAACTACGCCAAGGACCCTGTCCGGTTCTCGGTCATGTCCGACCAGCCCACGGTCCACACCATGGAACACCGGTTCCTCAAGGTCCACGAGATGGACAAGGTCAAGGTCGCCGTGGCCGTGTCCAAGGGGGCCGGCCGCACGCTCGTGTTCGTCCGCACCAAGCGGGGCGCCGACCGCCTTCTTCGCAACCTGCGCCTCGAGGGCGCCAGAGCGGGCGTCCTCCACGGCGGCCTCACCCAGGGGGCGCGTCAGCGGGCTCTGAGCCAGTTCAGGGACGGGCAGGTCCCCCTCCTGGTCGCCACCGACATCGCCGCCCGGGGCCTGGACGTGGACGGCATCGACGTGGTCATCCACTACGACCCGCCCGAGGACCACAAGGCCTACCTTCACCGCTCCGGACGCACGGCCCGAGCGGGCGAGGGCGGCGTAGCGGTCAGCCTGCTCCTCTGGAACCAGGTCGTCGACGCCGAGCGCCTCCGCCGGCAACTGGGCATCGCTCAACCGCTGGTCGAGCTCTTCTCCAACGACGTTCGGCTGGGCGACCTGAACTCCCAGGAGTGGGCCGTGGCCGAAGGCGCC
The DNA here is from genome assembly GCA_046262035.1 of Acidimicrobiales bacterium. Classification (GTDB taxonomy): domain Bacteria; phylum Actinomycetota; class Acidimicrobiia; order Acidimicrobiales; family AC-14; genus JBHENM01. The sequence goes on from JBHENM010000417.1 coordinate 1,865, forward strand.
ACCGGCACCGATGGGGCGCCGGCGGCCGTGGTTCGGACGCCGGCCCGGCGCTTCAACGGAGGCGGCCGCCGCCGTCGCCGCTAGCCCTACAAACTCCCGTCAGACGATGGTGACTTGGACCCCCGGTGTCCGGTCGTTGGCGTCGCCCACGGCCACGAAGCACAGCCAGCGGGCACCGGACGTGCTGTTGGTCGGGATGATGCGGCTCACCGGCGAGATGTTGCCACTGGCGTCGGAGACGACGTTCCCGCCCAGTATCAGGCCCGAGGCGCAGTTGGTGGCAGTCGTTCCCATCCTCAGCCGGTAGGTGGTGCTGGGCTTGACCCCCGCGCCTCCCACGGTCGCCCCATCACCGGGCTCGAGCGAGGCAGAGCTGACGGTCATGGCCGCGCTGTGGACGATGCGCCGGATCTCGCCTCCGTTGGCGTAGGTCGTGTAGTAGAGCGCCTGACTGCCGTTCCACGGGCCGAACGCCATGTGGACGGCACTACTGCCGCCCAGGCCGGTGGCGAAGTCCACCCGGTTGAAGCCGCCCGCCCCGTTGGGGTCGAGGCGGAAGATCTTCCCGCAGGCGAAGTCGGAGAACAGATACTTCCCCTTGTACTGCGAGGGCCAGATCCCATTGGGCACGAAGGCGCCGCCCGTGATCGAGCGACATCCGTCAGCCCGGCCGTAGGCGAAGATCGGGTTGGTCATCCCTGCGGGCGGAGGTCCGCAGTCGCTGGTGGACCCCCGGGCGCAGAACCCTTCCCGCACGTTCCATCCGTAGTCGGCCTCGGCTGTGCCCAGGTCGATCTCCTCCCACGTGCCGTCGCCCACGTCGTTGATGTGGAAACGGGTACCGGGATCGTTGGAGTCGAAGGCCATGCGGAAGGGGTTGCGCAGGCCCCAGGCAAACGTCTCCTGGCAGATCAGCCCGGGGGCGGCAGTCCCACCGTTGCACCGGGCCGTGCCCGGGCCAGTGAACGGATTTCCCGCGGGAATGCCCCCGTTGCGGTCGATCCTGAGGATCTTGCCCACGAGCGCGTTCCGATCACGGGCGGCATCGTTGGCCCCCTGGCACCCACTGTTGCCGAGGTAGTCGCATCCGCCGTCTCCCACGCTCACGTACAGCAGCCCGTCCTTGCCGAACTGCAAGTCCCCCCCGTTGTGGTTGCCGGCCGGCGACGGGATGTTGTCGATCAGGACGGTCTCGCCCCCCAGGCTGTTGCCGGTCATGACGAACCGCGAGACGCGGTTGACGGTGCTGCTACCGCAGTCGGCGGCCCTCTTGTGCGAGTAGTAGAGAAACACGAAGCCGTTGCTGGCGAACTGCGGGTCGACGGCTATCCCCAGGACACCCCGCTCGGAGTTGAAACAGATCTGGGCCGTCAGGTCGAGGGCCGTGGCCACGATGGCGCCGTTCTGGACCACCCGGACGTCTCCCGCCTGCTCGGTGAAGATCAGCCGGCCGTCGGGTGTGAAGGCCAGGGCCGTGGGGGCGCTGGCGGAAACGACCAGCTGGTCGGTGAAGCCAGCCGGAACCGCGGCTGCGGCGGGCGAGGCGGGCAGGACGACGGCGGCCACGCTGGTGACCACGGCGGCGAACGCCACCCAGGGAGCAGAAAGTCGGCGCATCGAAAAAGTGTGCCACCGTGCGTGGCGTTATGGGCGCGCCCGGAGCCTTCCGGAGGGCGGTACGGTCGGTCATGGCCGAACTATCCGCGGACAAGAAGATCGAGTTGTTGAACCGGCTCTCGGAGCTCACCCGGGAGGAGAAACTCGACTGGAGGGAGGAGGCCCCGTGCACCTTCACCACGTCGCTCCCCCACCACGACATGACCCTCTCCAGCCGGGACCGGAACAACCTGCCTCCGTTCACCCTGATGCTCCAGGACGCTGACGCCCGGGCCGTGGTCGACTTCATCGCCAGCGTGGGCGACCGTGAACCGGGCGACCCCCCTCCTCCTTCGGCCGGGGAGGTCAACACTCTTCTCGCCGACCTCTACGATCTGGTCAGCCACAAGGTGCTGAACCTGGACGAGTCGGTCCAGTCGCTCTTCGACGACCTGGGAAGGCTGCAGAACGGCGAGCAGGCGGAGTAGAGACCCGGCTCCAGCCCGGGTGACGCCGGTAGGCCCCCACCTGCACTACAGTGGTAGGGACGAGGGAGTCATCGGGGCTTGCTCGCGGTTAGAGAAAAGTAGAGAAAAGCGTTGGCAACTGGAACAGTGAAGTTCTTCAACTCAGAGAAGGGCTTCGGCTTCATCTCTCGTGAGCAGGGCGACGATGTCTTCGTCCACTATTCGAACATCCAGGGCGGCGGTTACCGTTCGCTCGAAGAGGGTCAGCGCGTCGAGTTCGACGTGGCCCCCGGTCGAAAGGGCGAGGAAGCCCAAAACGTCCGGCCGATCTGAGCCTTAGCAGTCCCGCTCCGAGCCGCCGGCAGTCATGTCGGCGGCTCTGTCATGTGGCACGACAGGGTCCCGAATCCACGAGGTCCCGCAGTAGCAGTTGATAACAACACATCTTTGTGGCGGCGACCGGGCTTGCTCTGCCCGGCGCCCCACATGCAAGGAGATGACGATGGCTGGTCAACGAACCACCTTCAGCAAGCTGCAACGAGAGCGGGCGAAGAAGGCGAAGGCGGCCGCCAAGCGCGAGAAGCGTCAGGACAAGCTGTCAGGTGTGGATCCCGAGGAAGAGGGCGCGGTCCTCACCGAGCTGGCTGACGACGAGGTCGAGCTCTCGGCCCCCCGCCTGTTGGAGCTGATCGAGTCCATCCACAAGCAGTTCGACGCAGGAACCCTCTCCCTGGAGGAGTTCGAGGAGAAGAAGACCGACCTGCTCGGTCGCCTCCCCGTAGACTGACGCACCCCACGCCAGGCTGATTCGCCCGAAGTCAGAGAGCGTCGCTGTAGCGAACGGGGTGGTTGAGCCCATGATCGGTGAACCGGTCATTGACCGCCTGGGCCAGCATGTCGTGCTCCCGGGCCGGGATGTCAGAGGCTCCGGAGAGCCACCGCTCGACCTCGAGCATCGACCCGTTGCCGCCGACGGAGAAGTACCCGACCCAGACGTCGCGCACGCTCATCCCCAGCTGACGCCGCCCCGAGTCGATCTCGCCGCTCATTCCGATGGATTCGTTCGACATTGGTGCCCGATCAATCGGCCGCGAAGGGGCGGCGGTCGACCATTCTCTGGGCGATCTCCCGAAGCTTCACGTTCTCGCGCTGCGAGGCCTTGCGCAGGAGATCGAAGGCGCCGCGGGCGTGAGCTTCCGTGACCGGGCCATCAGCATGCCCTTGGCTTGTTCGATGACGGCCCGGCTCTGCATGGCCTCGTTCAGCTGGTCGCCCAGCTGCGACGCCTCCCAGTAGGCACTGGTGTTGGCGAGCACAATGGCGGCCGCCGTAGCCAGGTCCGTGCCAAGGGCTTCGTCCTCCTGCGAGAAGCCCTTCGTAGTTCGGGAGTAGAGGTTGAGCGCTCCCACCCCCCGGTTGCCCGCTACCAGCGGCAGCGACAGCGTGCTCTGCACCGAATGCTCGTCCGCCGCCTTGCAGAACTCGGGGTATTCGTCGACGGCGAGCGACATCTCATCGATGCGCACGACCCGCTTCTGCCGCCAGGCGTCGAGGCACGGCCCCTTGCCCGACTCGTAGTGGGCCTGGTCGATCGCCGGCGGGGCCTCGTCGGTGAACACCGCCGTCGTGGGCTTGCCGTCGTCGCCGAGCATGGAAATGCCGGCCATCTCCGCGGCCGGCATGGCATCAGTCGTGATCTGGCTCACACGCAGGAGGGTGTCTCCCATTGAGCTTTCGGCGACGAGAAACTCGGAGAGCGCCTTCAAGGCTCGCGCCCGGGCGTCTGTGTGCATCGGATGGCCTCCGTTCAGCGGGGCCATCCCTAAGGGTTCGAGGACAACGGCGTTGGTCCCATTGTACCCCCGCCGTGGTCACCCCCGGCGCCGGCGACCCGTGGCCCAGTCCAGCTCCTCGCCGTGGTAAGTGTCCCGACCCCGCTCGCACACAAAGATGTAAGGCCCTTGCTCGAACCTGACGCGGTTGTGAATGCTGCCTACCGGAATTGCCACCTTCCCGCTTAGGATTCGCACTATCGCGAGCCACGAAACAGCACGGGGGAACGTTCTCGTAGGGCGCCGTCGCGAGGTGGAGCTCCTAGGGACGACCCTCGACGCGCTGGAACGAGACGGTGCGCCGTCCATCCTCGCCGTGAGCGGTGAGGCCGGGATCGGTAAGAGCAGGCTCCTGGTGGGGTTGTGCGGCCAGGCCGAGAAGCGTGGACTCGTCTGCCTGCGCGGCCGGGCCGCCGAGTTCGAGCGAGACCTGCCCTTCGGGGTCTTCGCCGACGCCGTGGACGACCACCTGGCTTCGTTGGATCCGACCCGTCTCCCCGCCCAGTGGCTCCCCGAGTTGTCCGGGGTGTTCCCTGCCCTCCAGAGCCTGGGGACGCTTTCAGAGCCAGGCCTGCTGGCCGAGCGCTACCGCACGCACCGGGCCGTCCGAGCCCTGCTGGAGCATCTCGGTACGGAGCGGCCCCTGGTCCTGGTTCTCGACGACGTCCACTGGGCCGACCCGGCCTCGGTGGAGGCACTCAGCCACCTCCTGAACCACCCCCCGTCGGCCGGCGTCGTGCTGGCCATGGCCTTCCGGCCGGCCCAGGCCCCGCCCCCCCTGGTGACGGCCCTGGCCACCGCCACCCGCGATCGCCGGGCGCAGCTCGTCGAGCTGCCTCCCCTGACCCGGCCGGAAGCCGAGGAGCTCCTCGGCCCGGCCCTGGTCGGGGCGTCGCGGGAAGCCATATACCGCGAGAGCGGCGGAAACCCGTTCTACCTGGAACAGCTGGCCCGGGTGGGACGGCCGGCGCCGGCCGAGGGGCCGGTGGTCAAGAACGGGCCCGAGGGTGACCTGCCGCCGCTCGTGCGCGCCGCCCTGAACTCGGAGCTGAACGACCTCTCGCCCGGCGCCCGCGCCCTTGTCGAAGGAGCGGCGGTGGCGGGCGACCCCTTCGAGTTCGACTTGGCCGCCGTCGCCGCCAACCTGCCCGAGCCCGAGGCGCTGGCCAGGCTGGACGAGCTGGTCGATCGCGACCTGGTGCGGGCCACCGACGTCCCCCGGCGCTACCGGTTCCGGCACCCGATCCTGCGCCGGGCCGTCTACAACTGGTGCGGGCCGGGGTGGCGGATGACGGCCCATGGCCGCATGGCCGCCGCCCTCAAGGCGAGGGGCTTCACCGGCGCCACGGTGGCTCACCACGTAGAGCGCTCGGCCTACCCCGGTGACGAAGAAGCCATCGCCCTACTGGTCGACGCCGCCTCGTCGATCATGCCCTGCATCCCGGCCAGCGCCGCCCACTGGTACCGGAGCGCCCTCCGCCTCCTGCCGCCGGGCGCGGACCGGGCCCAGGAGCGACTGGAGTTGCAGGTGGCGGCGGCCATGGCCCTGCCCGCCGCCGGGGAGCTCGAGGAGGGCCATGCCGCCCTCCTCGAGGTGCTGGAGCAGCTCACACCGGGACCGGGCCTGTGGGTGGGCCTGGTCGCCATGTGCGCCGGGGTGGAGGTGGTCCTGGGCCGGCTCGACGAGGGACGGGCACGCCTGACCCAGGCGCTCAAGGCGTTGGGCGACGAAACGACAGCCGAGGCCGGGGTCCTCAAGCTCGAGCTGTGCAGCGCGGCCGCGTTCACGGGCGACTATCTCCAGGTCCAGGCCCTGGCCGACGAGATCCTCCGGTCCAACCAGTCCCTCGGGCAGCCGACGGTCGCCGCCACCGCCGCCTGTCTCCTGGCCATGGCCGAGTACTCGATGGGCCGCACCACCGAGGCCGACCTCCGGCTCACCGAGGCCGTGCCCCTGTTCGACGCGCTCGAGGATGCCCAGCTCGCCGACCGCATCGACGCCGCCATGTGGCTGGCCATCGCCGAGATGGGCATGGAGCGCTTCGAGGACGCCATCCGCCACCTCGAGCGCGGCATCTCCGTCTCCCGGGCCGCCGGGCGGGGCCAGTGGATCGTGGCCCTGATGCACTGCGAAGCCCTGGCCCTCACGTCGCTGGGCCGCCTCGACGAGGCCCGGGACCTGGCCGCCACGGCGGTGGAGGCCGGCCGGTTGGCGGGCCACGCCCAAGCCCTCACGACCGTGCTCTTCGAGCAGAGCTGGGCGGCCATTCAGGCCGGCGACCTGACCACCGCCATCCCGGCCGCCGAAGAGGCGGTCGACCTGGCTCGGGGCTTCGACCCGGGGATCAACGGCGCCATGGCCGGCCTCGCCCTGGCCCGGGCGCTCCTGGAGTCGGGCGAGCCCGAGCGAGCCCGCGCCGAGCTGCTGGCCGCCTGCGGCGGCCAGGACTTGTGCCATCTCCAGCGCGGCAACCTGCCCACGGCCTACGAGATCC
>JBHENM010000418.1:0-2751 GCA_046262035.1 Acidimicrobiales bacterium
GGGCGACGCCAACTCGCCCCCGGACATCTCGCCCAGCTCGTGTGCATCGAGGGCCAGCCCCATGCCGGCGTGCATCGGCACCCTGCCCCGGAGGTCGGGAAGGGCGAACGTCGTCCTTCCGTTGCCGCCATAGGTCGTCCCCAGGAGCGCGAACAGCGCCTGGTTCTGGTTGATCGGAAGCAACTGCCCATCGCACGCGGCCCATCCCTTAGGTGCGAAGTTGCCAGCGAACATCCGAATCTCGGCGAGAAATGGATCAGACACGATGCGCCCCCTGGTGTCGGGAAATGTTCAGGTCGGCCGCCGGACCGACAGTCTCGCAGGGGGGCCCGCCGGAGAAGGGGTGACAGCCTCTCAGCGAGTCCGGAAGGCTACCGAGGGGCCGAGCCGCCTCCCACCCCTGACGGCTGATCAGGCTCAGTCTCGTTAGGGGATCCCCTGTGAGACGGCCGCCGGGCTGCCACCGGCCTCGCCGAGACCGGCTTGCCTGTGGCGCGATCGGTTCGGCTTGGCTTAGGGGACGTCCGCCGTCCCGCCGGACCGCCGCCGGGGAGCGCGCCGGTTGGGCCTGCCCGGCTCGCCGGCGGAGCTTCGGCTTTGCGAGGCAGCGGTGTGAGGTGGCTACCGGGGCGGGCTGGCGGTCGAGAGCGTCGCCCCCACCATTCCCCGTCGCTTACGTACCGACTGAATGGCGGACGAGGGGCCGGCTTCCGCCGGCCCCTCGTCACCATGGGTCATGCCTACTACTTGTGAATCTGGATGTTCCCTCCCTCGAGCACTCGCTCGCCGGAGTCGTAGCCGTTGCTCAGGCGGATTCGGTACGTGTCGATGCGCCCCGGCTCCCCGAGGTCTCGGACGTCGATCCGGAAGTTGAAGAGGCCGGAGCCGTTGACGGTCGCAGTGCCGAAGTGCTGGCCTGCTTGCCGTCGGGGCTGCAAACCACGGACTGGACCTCGATCGAGTGGACGTTCATGTCGACCGCGGGCCCGTGGTCCTGGTATTCCTCCTGGCCCTTCAACCCATCAGCCTGGGCGTTCCCGCCGAACGTGGCCTTGTCACCGTTGACTGCGGTGAAGCGACCGCCGTTCGTGACCTTGCACCCAGGTGTGCTGGCTGGGACGACCCATGTCTTGGCCGCTGTCGCCGTCGGGTTGGTCCCTCCCACTGCTGTTGCGTGATCACGTCGGCGCCCGGAAGGGCGGGCCCGGTGTAGCAGAACCCCGCCTGACCGCCGGCGTCGGTCGTTCCCGACCCCGTCGCCGACGTGGAGCCTGCGGTGCCGAAGTTCACCGTCGCTCCCGGAACGACGTTCCCGAACTGGTCCTTGACCGTCGCCGTCACGCAGTGCTGGTCGTCGACGACGTTCGTGGCCGTGGGAGGCGTCAGCGTGATGCTCGCCGGCGGGCCGGCTTCGTACGTCTTGGCCGCCGTGGCCGTCGGGTTGGTGCCTCCCTGCGCGGTGGCGGTAATGGTGTCGTTGCCGGCGACCGTGCCGGTGTAGCAGAACGTGGCCTGGCCGGCGGCGTTGGTGTTCACCGTCCCGCCTGCCGTGTTTGCGCCGTTCACGGCGAAGGTCACGGGCACGCCGGGGACGACGTTGCAGAACGAGTCAGTCACCGTGGCCGTCACGCAGTGCTCGTCACCGGCGACGTTCAGCGCCGTCGGTGGCGTGAGCGTGATGCTGTTCGGAGGCCCGGGCGTCACGGTGACGTTGATCACCTGCTCGGCGCGGGGGTCGCCATCGACGACCGCGGTCACGGTGCAGCTGTAATTGCCGACGATGTTGGGCGCAGTCACGTTCTCGGTGAAGTTGATGTCCACCGGAGCGCTGAAGGGCCCGTACGACGGCGGGTTCGGGGGGGTGAAGGTCACGTTGAGCGGGCAGCCGGCGCTGACCACCAGGTCGACCGTGTCGATGCTCGCTGCGGCGGCGTTGATCCCGGCGATGATCTGGCTTGAAAGCGTGGCACCGCCTCCACCGTTCACGGCGGTCCCGCCGGTGGCTCCTGCGAGCTGCTGATAGCACGCCAACGGGATGAAGTTTTGGTATCGGATCATTAGGAGCGTGATGTCGTTGGCGTTGAGCCCGGCGATGACGCTCGCCGTCGAGCCGGCCGGGTCGGTGGGGGAGCCACCTCGTGCGGATCCAGCGCGAGGTCGACGAGTTCGGGCCCAGTCGGGTCTGTCTCGACAGCCTCTCGGGGATCGAGCGCGAGGCGGCGCCTCGGGAGTTTCACGAGTTCGTCCGGGGGCTCACCTCGTATCTCAAGGCACGCGGGATCACCGCCTTCCTGACCACCACGACTGCCTCGCTCCTCGGCGGCCCGTCCGCCACCGGCCTCGAGGCCTCCACCATGCTGGACACGATCGTGCTGCTCCGCTATGTCGAGGTCTACGGCGAACTGCGACGAGGTATCGCCGTGTTGAAGATGCGGGGCTCCGATCACGAGAAGACGATTCGCGAATTCGTCATCGGAAGCCACGGCTCGCAGATCGGCGCCCCGTTTCGGACGACCACCGGGATCCTCGTCGGGGAGAGCCAGCAGCTGCTGGGCGACGAGAAGCAGCGGGTCGCCGCCCTCTTCGGGGGCACCGCCGACCCGACAGGAGCGGCTAGTGCCCTGACCACAAACGTTCGCGCGTTTCAAAGCACATGATATGCAATAAGCCGTGAAGTGAATCAGCGAGACGTAGCGGTGTGTCGCCTACTTCACGCAAGGAGTTGCGCCCTGCAAGGAGATGTCGGACGTT
>JBHENM010000419.1:0-1698 GCA_046262035.1 Acidimicrobiales bacterium
GGTGGCGTCCCATATGCGGTGTAAATCGGGACGAGCGCAGGCTCCTCGTGGATCAGTTTACGCGGCGACTGTGACAGCGTCAGGGGACTCGGTCGGCACCTCCTCGGCGGTCGTGGGGTTGAACAGCTGACGGCGCAGGTCCTGGAGCTGGCGGACGGCGACGGGTGTCATCACCACACCCCGCCAGCCCCGACTGGCCCGGTCCAGCACGGCCCACACCAACCCCAGGCAGCTGCGTTCGCCGGGGAGCCGGCCGATCACCTTGACCCTGCGGCGGGTCTCGCCGAAGGTGCGCTCGATGAAGTTGGAGTGACGGATCCTCCCGTGGTGGCCGGCCGGGAAGCGCAGGTAGGTGGTGAGGCTGGCGAAGTCGGACATGAGGCAGTCCGCGGCGGCCGGGAACTTCTTGGCGTAGGTGGCGGCGAAGCGCTCGGTCCGGCTCCGGACCACGGCGATGGCGCCGTCGCCAGGCTCGGCGCCGGTGTCGTCGAAGAGGGCCCAGAACGCCTTCTTGACCTCGGCCTGGTGCTCGACGGGCACCTTGGCCAGGACATTCCGGGCGCGGTGGATGAGGCAGCGCTGGCGAAGGCTGTGCGGGAACACGAGCTCGACAGCGCTGATGAGGCCGGGCGCGCCGTCGGAGATGACCAGCAACGGTGGCCGCAGGCCCCGGTCGACCATGCCGTCGAGGAAGCCCCGCCAGGCGTCGGTCGACTCCGAAGCCCCTGGTTCCAGGCCCACCAGTACGGGCCTGCCTTCGGTCGTCATGCCCCAGGCCGCCAGCACGGGCTCGGCCCGGGCGCCGTCGTGGTAGCGGAAGTGGCTGCCGTCCAAGAAGAGGTACTCGAGGGCGACGTCGGAGAGGTCCCGCTTCTTCCAGGCGTCGAACTCGTTCTTGATCGCCTCGCACACCCGGCTCACCGTCGACTTCGACAGCGTGGCCTCCGAGCCCAGCGCTTCAGCCAGCGTGGCCTCGACGTCGCGGACGGACAGGCCCCGAACGAAGCCGGCGATGACCAGGGACTCCAGGGCGTTGGTGCGGCAGACGCCCACCCCCAGCAGCCGGGAGGCGAAGGCTTCCTCGGTGCCCCGCAGCTTGGGGCGGTCGATGGTGACGGGCCCGGCGGTGGTCTTGATGGTCGTCGGACAGTGGCCATTGCGGCTACCGGAACGAACGCGATCGCCGTGGGCGTAGCGCTCCCGGCCGAAGAACTCTGTGACCTCGGATTCGACCGCGGTCTGGATGAGTAGGCGCACGCCGAGGCGTCCGACCTCCTCCAGCACGTCGGCAAGGTCACGGTCGGAGGCGAACAGGTCGTCGATGTCGGCGCGGATGCGCTCCAGGGGGGATACTCGGGTGGACACGGGTGTGGGTTCCTTTCTCTGCTTGCAAGGCTTCGAGAGGAACCTACGCCCGTCGTCTATTTACACCGGGGACTGGACGCCACCGTCTGGCGCATGCTGGGAGGCATCCCTGCTCCCACGAGTACTTCGACGCCCTCCTGCCCAAGGCGGGGCCGCTACGCCGACATCAACGGCTGCCTGACCTGAGCCCTGATGCACAAGCTCGGACCAGCGGAGGCCACGGCACCGATGGCTCGGAGCGCACCGTGCACACGCCCTCGAAGGACACTAGGCCTGGGTTCACCAGCTGAGACCCCGGCCCAGGCCCGGGGCGACTACGCCGAGGCCAACGCC
>JBHENM010000420.1:0-27093 GCA_046262035.1 Acidimicrobiales bacterium
GGTTGGCCTCATCCGCGTTGCCGAGCTCGACCGCGCGGACGTCGCGCAGCGGATGGCGCGACCACAGGCCGGCGCCGCCTGAACCCTCCCGCTCGTACACGGCCCGGTGCGGGTAGCGGTCGTCCACGCCGGCGCGCCGCAGGGCGCGGTGGACGTGCGCCGACAGCTCCTGCACCGCCAGCACGTCGGCGTCGAGGGCGAGCATGGCCGGTCCCCACTGCCGGGGTCGGGTGTTGTCGTAGAGCCCGTTCGCCGTGGCGACGGTGAGGATCGGCGAGTCGAACCCGGTCGCCGGCACCGGCGGCGCATCGGGGGCGGGGCGCAACGCCGGCACCATGAGGGCGACGTGGGCGGCGCAGCCGGCGGCGGCGAGGCCGGCGAGGCCCGGCCGCCGGCCGGCGACCGCGCCAGCCAGCACCGCCCACGCCGGCAGGTAGGTGACCGGGGTGGCCATGGCCGCGGCGGTGACGGGTGGGAAGCGGTCACCGCCGCCGGCGGCCTGAGCGGCGGCGAGGCCGAGGAGCCCGCCGGCCACGGCGACGCCGACCCGGTCGAGCCGGATCGACAGCCGCGTCAACGGGCGACGAAGTACTTGGCCCGGGGGTGGTGGCAGATCAGCGCCGAGGTGGTCTGCTCGGGCTGGTACTGGAAGCCGGTCTCCTCGTCGCACACCAGGCCGATGCGGGCACCGTCGAGCAGGTCGAGCACGGTCATGTTGTCCTCGAGGTCGGGGCACGCCGGGTAGCCGAACGAGTAGCGCCCGCCGCGGTACTGCTGGCGGAACAGGCCGGCCAACGAGGGGCCGTCCTCGTCGGCGAAGCGCCACTCCTCGCGGATGCGGCGGTGCCAGCGCTCGGCCAGGGCCTCGGCCAGCTCGACACCGATGCCGTGCAGCAGGAGGTAGTCCTGGTAGCGGTCGTCGGCGAACAGCTTGGCCGCCAGCTCGCTGATGGCCTCGCCCATGGTCACGATGTGGAACGCCGCGTAGTCGACCTCGCCGGAGTCGACGGGACGGAAGAAGTCGGCGATGCACAACCAGGGGGACACGGATTGTCGCGGGAACCCGAAGCGGGCCCGCTCGGTGGTGCGCGTCTCGTCGGTCCAGATCACCAGGTCGTCGCCGTCGCCGTTGGCGGGGAAGTAGCCGTAGACCACCTGGGGGTTCAGGACACCGGCCGCCTGGGCCTTGGCCAGCTCGGCGCGCAGGGTGGGGCGCATGCGGGCCTTGAAGGCGTCGTCGTCCTCACCGTCGACGGGGCGGAACTGCCACTGGTTGCGGAACAGCGCCGTCTCGTTGAGGTAGCCGGTCAGCTCGTCGAGGGCGATGCCCTTGACCACCCGGCTCCCGAGGAAGGGGGGCACGGGCACGGGGCCGTCGACCGCGACCTCGGGGGAGCGGGCGGGAACGGGTTCGGCGCCGGGCTTGGGGGTGCCCTTGTCGGCCAGGCCGAGCGACGATCGTGACGGGACGCGAGAGCTCGACGCCACCCGGCCCCAGTCGGGGTCGTCGGCTTCGGCGCCGCGCTTCACCGCGCCGATGCGGTCCATGACGTGCAGGCCCTCGAAGGCGTCCTTGCCGTAGAACAACCGGCCGTCGTAGATGTCGCGCAGGTCGCGCTCGACGTAGCTGCGGGTGAGGGCGGCGCCGCCCAGGATCACCGGGATGCCGGCCAGCTTGCGGCTGTTCAGCTCCTGGAGGTTGTCGCGCATGATGAGCGTCGACTTCACCAGTAGCCCGCTCATGCCGATGGCGTCGGCTTTGATCTCGAGGGCCTTGTCGATCATCGCGTTCACCGCCACCTTGATGCCGAGGTTGTGGACCTCGTAGCCGTTGTTGGTGAGGATGATGTCGACGAGGTTCTTGCCGATGTCGTGGACGTCGCCCTTGACCGTGGCCAGCACGATGCGGCCCTTGCCCCCCTGATCGGACTTCTCCATGTGGGGCTCGAGGTGGGCCACCGACGCCTTCATGGCCTCCGCCGACTGGAGCACGAAGGGCAGTTGCATCTCGCCCGAGGCGAAGAGGTCGCCGACGACCTTCATCCCGGCCAGGAGGATGTCGTTGACGATGTCGAGAGCGGGTGTGGTCTGGAGGGCCTCGTCGAGGTCGGCCTCGAGGCCGTCGCGGTCACCGTCGATGATCCGCTGCTTCAACCGCTCGTCGACGGTCCAGCCGCTCCGGTCCTCCTTCACGACGGCCGTCGCGCTGACCCCCTCGAACAGACCCAACAGCTCGGCCAAGGGGTCGTACCCGTCCGACCGGCGGTCGTAGATCAGGTCGAGGCACACCTCCCGCTGCCGTTCGGGGATCTTGGAGAGGGGCATGATCCGGGCGGCGTGGACGATGGCCGCGTCCAAGCCGGCCTGGACGCATTCGTGCAGGAACACCGAGTTGAGGACGTGCCTGGCCGCCGGGTTCAGCCCGAATGAGACGTTGGACAGGCCGAGGACGGTGTGGACGCCCGGCAGCTCGGCCTTGATCCGGCGGATTCCCTCGATGGTCTCGATGCCGTCGCGGCGGCTCTCCTCCATGCCCGTCGAGAGGGGGAGGGCGAGGGTGTCGAACAGCAGGTCCGTGGGCTCGAGGCCGTAGCGGCTGACGGCGAGGTCGTGTATGGCCCGGGCCGCCCGGAGCTTCCACTCCGCGGTGCGGGCCTGGCCCTCCTCGTCGATGCAGGTGCAGATGACGGCGGCGCCGTATTCGCGGGCCAGGGACAGGAACCGGTCGAGGCGGGTGCCGGGTGCGTCCCCTTCCTCCAAATTCACCGAGTTGAGGACGGGACGGCCTCCGATCCACTGGAGGCCGGTCTCGATGACCTGGGGCTCGGTGGAGTCGAGAACGAGGGGCACGCCGACCTGGGTGGCGAACCGGCGCGTGATCTCGTCCATGTCCGAGACCCCATCCTCGCCCGTGTAGTCGACGCAGACGTCGACCAGGTGGGCACCCTCCTTCAACTGTTCCCGGCCCATGGTCACGCACGTGTCCCAGTCGTCGGCCAGCATGGCTTCGCGGAACTTCTTCGACCCGTTGGCGTTGGTGCGCTCGCCGATGACCAGGAAGGAGACGTCCTGGCGGAAGGGGACGGACGTGTAGATGGAGGCCGCGCCGGCCTCGTGCACCGGCTCCCGCCGGGCGGGCTCGAGGTCCCGGCAGCGGTCGACCACGGCCTTGAGGTGCTCAGGCGTCGTCCCGCAGCAGCCGCCGATGACCGTCACACCGAGGTCCGTGACGAACCGCGCCTGGTGCTCCGCCAGCTGCTCGGGCGACAGGTCGTAGTGCATCTTGCCGTCGACGACGGAGGGCAGGCCGGCGTTGGGCAGGCACGCGACGGGGACCCGACAGTGCTGCGACAGGTGCCGGAGGTGCTCGTGCATCTCGGTGGGACCGGTGGCGCAGTTCAGGCCGATGACGTCGGGGCGGAGGGCGTCGAGGGTGGTCAGCGCCGCGCCCATCTCGGTGCCGGGCAACATGCGCCCAGTGAGCTCCATCGTCACCTGCACCTGGAGCGCGGCCTGGCGTCCGGTGGCGGCCATGGCCCGCCGGCAGGCGATCAGGGCGGCCTTGGCCTGCAGGATGTCGAACACGGTCTCGATGAGGAGGATGTCGACCCCGCCCTCGAGCAGGCCCCGGGCCTGGACCTCGTAGCCGTCACGGAGGTCGGCGAAGCGGACGTGGCCGAGGGACGGGAACTTCGTGCCGGGCCCGATGGAACCGGCGACCCACCGGGGCTCACCGGGCTTGGCGTAGCCGTCGGCCACCTCGCGCGCGATCCGGGCGGCCTTGAAGTTGAGATCGTGGGAGCGGTCGGCGATCCCGTACTCGGCCAGGGTGACGCCGAGGGCGCCGAAGGAGTTCGTCTCAACGACCTCGCAGCCCACCTCGAAGAACGAGGCATGGAGATCGGCGATCACATCTGGACGGGTGTCGACCAGGATCTCGTTGCAGCCCTCGAGGCTGGGACCGCCGAAGTCTCCCGCCGTCAGCTCTCGCGCCTGAAGGTTGGTGCCGGAGGCGCCGTCGTAGATGACGACGCGCTCCCGAACGGCGTCGAGGTAGCTCTGGGACATCAGCGGCAAGGCTACCGGTGAGCCGGATCGTGGCGACCCGGGTTTGTGTCGGGTCTGGCCGTCAGCGCGGGAACCCCCGGGAACGGTTCTCTTGGAACCGGGCGTAGAACTCGCCGGGGGTGACGCCGAAGCTCTCGGTGAACGCCGTCTCCCAGGGCGTGCCCCGTGACAGCGACCTCCAGTAATCCCGGAACGAACCCACGCCCGTCCCGGCGATGAGGAGCTCGGCGGCGAGGAACGACAGCGGGTAGCTGAACTCGTCGTCATCCGACGACCGCCGCTCCATGGTCTGGAGCGAAGGCGTGTCCGGGGCCACGCGGCGCAGGGAGAACTCGCGGGTCTCGTTTTCGGTGGCCAAGCCGGCGGCGATGAGGGCCCGGTAGCCGAGCAGCTCGGCCGAGCCCTCGAGGAGCCAGACCGGCCCTACCGCCTCCCGCGGCGCACCCACGTCCTGTTGCCAGAAGTGCATGAACTCGTGGGCGGCGACGTGCGACAGCAGCCACGGCGGGCCCTCCATAACCGGGCGCGCGCCGGCATAGAGCACGATGTGGTTGGCGCCATAGACCACCCCCACCGTCGACGAGCTCGTCGTCGTCGCTCGCACGTCCACGCAGATGGGCTCGTCGAATCGGAACCCGCCCAAGGTCTCCTCGACCAGGCGCTGTCCGGCCCGGACGCCCTCCGAAACCCTGGCCTGTTTGACGTCCCCCACGGACGCCTCGAAGAAGATCACGACGGGACCGATGAAGTCGACCGGACCGGCCGCGGGCGCACCTATCCCCTGGGGGATGGGGCTGCAATCGTCGATCGAATCGACCGTGGGCCGAGTCGGGGGCGGCGCCGTGGCCGGGGAGACAACCCCGGTTGAAGACGGGGATGCCGGGGGTGGTGACGCCGGTGCGGATCGCCCCGGACCGCAGGCCGCGAGCGCCCCCGCCACGGCCAGGACGGGGAGCCACCGGAAACGGCGGAGGAGGCCAGGTGGAGAGGGCACGACGGCACAACCTACGGCCTCGGCCCCTGGATTCCGGTCGCGACCGGCGGGCCCGGGGAGCGCTCCGAGTGGCCCCAGCCACTCCGGCCGCGGTCCTCCTCTTGGGGACCTAGGTGCTGCTGTGATAGAAACCCCCTGCCTATAGCCAATGGGGCGGTCGCGCATCGGTCGACCGGGGGGGACTGTCGATGTCCGTGTTCGTCGTTCTCGGCCTCATCTGGGCCGCGGTCCTGGTACCGCCGACCCTTCGGGCGAGGGCCGAACGTCGCGCCGAGTTCATCGACAGCTTCCAGGAGCAGATGGGGGCGCTGGGCGCCAAGGCCAGGGCGGGGCAGGCCTCGCAGGTTCCGCCAACCTCGCGCAAACGCCGTCGATCCGTTTACAACGCCATGAAGCGCCGCCGGGACATCCTCGGCGGCTTGCTCGGAGCCATGATCGGCTCTTTCTTCCTGGGGGCCATCCCCCACCTACGGGTGGTGTGGGCCCTTCACCTGTTCCTGCTCAACGTCTTCCTGGCCTACGTCGCCCTCCTCGCCCGGCAGCGTCAGCTGGCGATGCGCCGCCGCGGGTTGGCCGTGCCGCCCGCCGCTGCTCGCCGCCCGGCCGTGCCCGGCGTTCGCCCCCGCAAGGGCCCCGAGCCCGCTCTCGCTCCCGTCCTGCAGTCCACGGCCATCCTCCGCCACTAGGGCATCTCTTCCGGCGCCGGGGCTCGCCTCGACGGCGGCCTTCTAGGCTCCCGCGGACGTGAGGATCTACACACGCCGCGGTGACGACGGCACGACGGGACTGCTGCACGGAGGCCGGGCCCGCAAGGACGCGGCCGTGGTCGAGGCGGGCGGAGCGGCGGACGAGGCTCAGGCCGCCATCGGAGTGGCTCGGGCTCACGCTCCCCGGGACTCCGAGCTCGACCGGCTCCTGGTTGACGTGGAGCGTGACCTCTGGGTCCTCATGGCCGAGCTGGCCACCTCGGAGGAGCAGCGAGCCCGGCTCGTCCCGGGACGCTCCCTGGTGACGGCCGACATGGTCGGGCGCCTGGAGCCCCTGATCGACGACCTCAGCGACCGCTTCGACCTGCCGGCGGAGTTCGTGGTTCCGGGACAGTCGGTGCCGTCGTCGTACCTCGACCTGGCCCGAACCGTCGTGCGACGAGCCGAACGCAGGGCCCTCGCCGTCGTGCCCGACCAATCCCAGGTCGTGCCCTACCTGAACCGCCTGTCCGACCTGTTGTGGACCATGGCCCGCTGGCAGGAGGACGGTTTCCTCCCCGCCCGACCAGACGAGGAACCCGCGTGACCATCGCCTTCACCCTGACCGACCGCATCCCCGACGACGTCACCGTCGTGGGCGTGCCCGTGTTCTCGGGTCGGACCCTGCCCGAGGGGGCGACGCCGAGGCCCGACATCGACTACCTCGCCCGCCGGGGGTTCGAGGGCAAGGTCGGCGAGACGATGACGACCGGCCCGGGATCCCCCGACGGCGGTCCCACGCTCGTGGCCGTGGGAATGGGGCCGCGGGACGCGGTCGACGCCGAAGTTCTGCGCCGGGCCGCGGCTTCGTTCGTGAAGGCCGCGGGCCGGGATGTCCGGGCGGCGACGACCCTGCTGGCCGCCGTGCCTACCGGCTTCGATGCCGCGGTCGCGGCCCAGGCCGTGGCCGAGGGGGCGGGGATGGCCTGTTACCGGTACACCCGCTTCAAGGCCGACCCGAGCCCCAGCCGTCTCGAGGCCCTCGCCATCGTGGGAGCGGGCGGCGCCGAGGCCTGGTCCGGTGTCGAGCGGGGAGGGCGCCTGGCGGCGGCCGTGGTCCTGGCCCGGGACCTCGTGAACGAGCCGGCGGGAAGCCTCACGCCCCAGCGACTGGCCGAGGTGGCGGCGGAGATCGCCGAGCAGGAGGGCCTGACCCTCAGCGTGCTGGACGAGCCCGCCATCGCCGGCGAGCGCCTGGGCGGGCTCCTGGGGGTGGCCCGGGGCTCCACTGAGCCGCCGCGACTCCTCGAGCTGGTCTACGACCCACCCGACGCCAGAGCGACGGTGGCCATCGTGGGCAAGGGGATCACCTTCGACTCCGGTGGGCTGTCCATCAAGACGGCCGAGGGCATGGAGACGATGAAGACCGACATGTCGGGGGCAGCCGCGGTGCTCGCCGCCATGTCCACCCTGCCCTCCTTGGAGCCGGGGGTGAAGGTCATCGCCATCATCCCCGCCACCGAGAACATGCCCGGGGGCAGCGCCACCAAGCCGGGCGACGTCCTGCGCATCCGCAACGGCAAGACGGTGGAGGTGCTCAACACCGACGCCGAGGGACGGCTGGTGCTGGCCGACGGGCTCTCCCTGGCCGTGGAGGCGGGGGTGGACGCCATCCTCGACCTGGCCACCCTGACCGGCGCCTGCAAGATCGCCCTGGGCCCTCGCATCGCCGGGCTCATGGGCAACGACGAGGGCTGGATCGACCAGATTCGTCAGGCCGCGGCCCGGGCGGGAGAGGCGGTGTGGCCCCTCCCCCTTCCCGAGGAGTACCGCAAGCTCCTGGACTCCGAGGTGGCCGACCTCAAGAACATCGGCGGCCGCTGGGGCGGCGCCCTCACCGCCGGGCTCTTCCTGAGGGAGTTCGTGGCCGACGTGCCGTGGGCCCACCTCGACATCGCCGGCCCGGCGCGGAGCGAGGAGGACGACGGTTACGTGCCCAAGGGAGGAACCGGGTTCGGCGTGCGCACCGTGGTGGAGGCGGTGGCCTCCTTCCGCAAGCCGAGAGGCTGACCCCGGCAACGGGGGTGGGCGCCGGCCGGCGAGGGGAGCAGCACCGGCCGGCGCCTCCGTCGGCGGCCGGTCGTGGGTCGGCCGCCGGACGGAAATCTCCTCAGGCCGCGTCCAGCGGATCCGACCCCTCGTCGAGCGGACCTTCGGCACCGCTGGCCGCGGCCAGGGCTCGGCGGTGGCGGTCCCAGGCCCACGCCGACGCCTCCTGGGCCAGCGCCGGGTGGAACTTCCAGCGCAGCAGCTGCCGCTCGGCCGCCTCCCGGTCCTCCCCCAGCTCGAACAGGCTGAGGGCCAGGCGGCGTGACCGGCGCCGCAACTGCTCGGCGGCGGGAACCCTCAGCTCCGACTCCTGCCACTCACGGTGGGCCTCCTGCAAGGACGGCGGCAGGCGCAGGAGCTGACGACGGTTGAGCGGGGGGAGCTTGCGCCGCACGGCCAAGGTTCCGTCGGTCCGGGCCTCAGCCAGCTCGAACCGGCAGCAGCGGCCAAGGGATCGCATGAAGGGCGAGTGCCGTCCGCCGCGGCCTCCGAGCCCGAGGATCTGGGCCGTCTCCAGGAGATCGAGCTGGAAGCCGGCGGGGTTGATCTCCAGCTCGGCAGCCAGGAGGCGCAGGAGCCAGGTGGTGCTGGGGCCCAGCACTCCCAACCAGAACCGCTCGACATAGGCGGATCGAGGGTCGTGACCGAGAGCGTCGATCACGGGATCGGGCCAGGGGCGGACAGGCAGAGCGACAGGTTCGGGGGAAGCATCGTCGGCAAGCAATGTGCTCATGCGGAGTGGCCTTCCAACGAGCTGGTAGGACGTGACAGTATTTCATGCTGTCTCAATGTTTCTAACTGCCATTGGGGTCGGCGTCAAGTGGCTTCCGGGGGCGGCAGACTGATCGGGTGCCGACGGTTGACGATCCCGCCCTGCTGACCGCAGTACGAGCCCGGCTGCAGGAGGCCCGGCGGGTGCTCGTCCTGACCGGCGCCGGCATTTCCACCGATTCGGGGATCCCCGACTTCCGCGGCCCCCAGGGTGTGTGGACCCGCAACCCGGCGGCACAGCGAACGTCCAACATCCGCGACTACGTGGCCGATCCCGAGGTGCGCAAGCTGGCCTGGCGCAACCGCCTGGCGTCCCCGGCGTGGACGGCGCAGCCCAACCCCGGCCACCGTGCGCTGGTGGCCCTGGAGCGCCAGGGCCGGCTCCTGCTGCTCGTCACCCAGAACATCGACGAGCTCCACCAGCGGGCGGGCAGCGACCCCGACCTCGTGGTCGAGCTCCACGGCACCATGCGTCAGGTGATGTGCCTGTCATGCGGCGAGCGGGGCCCCATGGAGCCGGTCCTCGACCGTCTCCGCGCCGGGGAGGACGATCCGGAATGCCAAGCGTGCGGCGGCACCCTCAAGTCGGCCACCATCTCCTTCGGGCAGGACCTGGTGGCGGCCGACCTGGAGCGGGCCTTCCGGGCGGCGACCGAGTGCGACGTGCTGCTCGCCGTCGGCTCGACCCTCACCGTCTCCCCCGCGTGCTCGCTGGTTCCCATCGCCGGGCAGGCGGGGGCGACGGTAGTCATCGTGAACGACCAGCCCACGCCCTTCGACGACCTGGCCGAGGCCGTCCTGCGGGGGCCCATCAGCGAGGTACTGCCCGCGGTCGTGCCCGGGATCTCCTGAGGGTCCGAGGGGCGGCCCCGGCTGCGGGGAATGTCGACCTCTGCGGTAAGGTTTACCCCGGTACGACACCCACTGCGGGAGTAGCGATGCCCACATTTCGAGACCTGCTGGCCCAGACCAAGAGCGAGATCCGCGAGGTCGACGGCGACGCCGCCGCCGGCCTCCTGGAGTCCCGCCCGAGGCCGGTAGTCCTCGACGTGCGGGAGGCCGACGAGTACCAGCAGGGCGCCATTCCCGGCGCGGTTCACATCCCCCGGGGCTTCCTCGAGAGTCAGATCGAGAACAGGGTCCCCGACCACGACGCCCCCATCGTCGTGTACTGCGCCGGAGGAACCCGCTCCGCCTTCGCGGCCAAGACCCTGAACGAGCTGGGCTACACCGACGTCGTATCCCTCGCCGGCGGGTTCGGGAAGTGGAAGAACGAGGGCCGGTCGTGGGACACGCCCCGCACCCTGGCCCCCGAGCAGCGCAACCGCTACCACCGGCACCTCCTCCTCCCGGAGGTGGGCGAGGCCGGCCAGCAGAAGCTGCTGGACTCCAAGGTGCTCCTTCTCGGCGCCGGGGGCCTCGGCTCCCCCGCCGCCCTGTACCTGGCTGCGGCAGGCGTGGGCACCATCGGCATCGTCGACATGGACTCGGTCGACGAGTCCAACCTTCAGCGCCAGATTCTCCACAACCTTGACCGAGTCGGGGACCGCAAGGTGGACTCGGCCAAGAAGACCCTGACCTCGCTGAACCCCGATGTCGACGTCGTCGGCTTCGACGTTCGCCTGGGCGCCGACAACGTGCTCGACATCATCGACGGGTTCGACGTGATCGTCGACGGGACCGACAACTTCCCCACCCGCTACCTGGTGAACGACGCCTCTCTGCTGAAGCGCATCCCGGTCGTACACGGCTCGATCTTCCGTTTCGAGGGGCAGGCCACCGTCTTCGCCCCCTACGAGGGCCCGTGCTACCGTTGCCTGTTCCCCGAGCCGCCCCCGGCGGACATGGCGCCCTCCTGCGCCGAGGCCGGCGTGCTGGGCGTGCTCCCCGGAATCGTGGGCTCCATCCAGGCCATGGAGGCCATCAAGATCATCCTCGGCCTGGGCGAGCCGCTGATCGGTCGCCTGCTGGCCTACGACGCCCTGGAGGAGTCCTTCCGGACCTTCCGGGTGCCGAGGGATCCCGCCTGCCCGTCCTGTGGCGCCGACGCCGGAGAGATCGTCATCGCCGAATACGACGAGCTGTGCATGCCCCACGTCGCACCCCGAACCTGAAACTTCCCCCCTAGCTGGGACAGGGGGGCGCCGGTACCATGACCCTATGGGGGCACTACGGCGGTTGATGGTTGCCTCGGTCTGGTCCTGATCGTATGCACGACGGTCACCGGTACTTCCTCGGCTGCTCCTGCGTGGGCCCCGGCGGCGACGCCACCATCCATCCCGGCGTGCAGACGGTAACGGTGGACGGCCAGTGCACCGCCAACGTCGTCTTCTTCGACGCCAGCGAGGTCTACATCGGCCAGGCCGCCCACTGTTCGACGACGGGCGGCGCCACGGACACCAACGGGTGTTTTGGCAGGGTCCCGACCCCTCGGCACTCCCGTCACCGTCGGCGGGACATCCCAACCGGGCGTGATGGTCTACAACTCATGGATCACCATGCAGGCGCAGGGGGAGACGGATCCCGACATCTGCCGGTACAACGACCTGGCCCTCGTGCGCATCCATCCTGACGACAGGGCCAAGGTCAACCCGTCGATCCCCCACTGGGGCGGTCCCGTCGGCATCAGCACCGGAACCGCCGTCGGCCAACTGGTCTACAGCTACGGCAACTCGTCCCTCCGGCTCGGGCTGACCCAGCTCAGCCCCAAGACCGGCGTCAGCTTGGGCGACAGCGGGGGCGGCTGGAGCCACACCGTCTACACGGTGACGCCCGGCATTCCCGGCGACTCCGGTAGCGCCTTCCTCGACGCCCGCGGCCGAGCTCTCGGCGTCTTGAGCACGGTGGGCCTCCTGCCCGTACCGGCCAGCAACGGCGTGGGCAACCTGGCCCGCGAGCTCGACTACATGCGCGCCAACGACGGACCGCAGGCGTCGCTGGCCCTGGGTACGGAGCCCTTCACGCCCAACAAGCTCCCGCTGGGCCTCTAGTCCGCTGGGGCCCTATCCGCCTCCCGATCTGGCGGGCTGGGACCCTGACCGGCGCCTGGGGGAGGCGGGTGCGCCTCCCTACACCCGGGGCATCCACCCCGGCATGTACCGAGACCGGCTCTGGACGATGCGCCAGTACGCCGGGTTCGGGTCGGCCCAGGAGACCAACGCCCGCTTCCGCTACCTGCTCGACGCCGGCCAGACCGGTCTCTCCTGCGCCTTCGACCTGCCTACGCAGATGGGGTACGACTCCGACCACCCCTTGGCCGAGGGGGAAGTGGGGCGGGTGGGGGTGGCCATCGACTCGGTCGAGGACATGCGCCTTCTGCTGGCGGGGATCCCCCTCGACCAGGTGACGACGTCCATGACCATCAACGCCACGGCCGCCGTCCTCCTGCTCCTGTACGAGCTGGTGGCCGAGGAGCAGGGGATCCCTGCGAGCCAGCTCCGGGGGACGGTCCAGAACGACCCTCTCAAGGAGTACGTGGCCCGCGGCACGTACATCTACCCGCCCCGGGCGTCGATGCGACTGGTCACCGACACCATCGCCTACTGCTCGGCCCGGCTTCCCCGGTGGAACAGCGTGTCCGTCTCCGGCTACCACATGCGGGAGGCGGGAGCGACGGCCTCCCAGGAACTGGCCTTCACCCTGGCCGACGGCATCGCCTACGTGCAGGCGGCGCTGGATGCGGGCCTGGACATCGACAGCTTCGCCCCCCGGCTGTCGTTCTTCTTCAACGCCCACAGCGACCTGTTCGAGGAGGTGGCCAAGTTCCGCGCCGCCCGGCGCATGTGGTTCAGGATCGCCACCGAACAGTTCGGGGCCAAGAACGAGGCGTCGGCCCGCCTCCGGTTCCACGCCCAGACCGCGGGCTCCACCCTGACAGCCCAGCAGCCGGAAGTGAACGCGGTCAGGGTGACGCTGCAGGCGCTGGCCGCCGTCCTCGGCGGAGCCCAGAGCCTGCACACCAACAGCTACGACGAAGCCCTCGGTCTGCCCAGCGAGGCGTCGGCCCGTCTCGCCCTGCGAACCCAGCAGGTGATCGCCTACGAATCGGACATCCCCCATGCCGTCGACCCCCTCGGCGGCTCCTACTACGTCGAGTGGCTGACGGAGGCGGTCGAGGCCGAGGCGTGGCGCCACATCGAGCGCATCGACGAGCTGGGTGGGGCGGTGGCCGCCATCGAGACGGGGTACCAGCAGGGGGAGATCGAGCGATCGGCCTACGCCGTGGCCACCGCCCTGGAACGAGGCGAGCAGGTCGTGGTGGGCGTGAACCGCTTCGTCGACGCCGGGGACGACCGGCCCGTGGGCAATGCCGGTGACGACCGGCCGGTGGGCGGAGTACCCGCCGACCCACGCCGCCAGCAGGAGCAGGTGGATCGCGTTCGCGGCCTACGCGAGAGGCGGGACACCGAGGCGATGGCGCGGTCGCTCGCCGTGGTCGAAGCGGTGGCCGGCGGGAGCGAGAATCTCCTCCCCCCCATGAAGGACTCCCTCCGCACGGGAGCGACCCTGGGAGAGGTCAGCGACGCCCTCCGGCGGGTCTTCGGGGAGCACCGTCCCGGCTGACGGTCAGCCCCGGCCGGGGCGCCGCCGGGCCCGGTGGTCCCAGCACGGGCGATGCCAGTGCCGCCTCAGGTCGGGCGCGCCACGGGGCACCACGACGAGATGGCCGTGGCCGGCACCGATCTGCTGCTGGCATCCGGGGCACAGGTAGCTCTTGTGGGCCTGGTAGGGCTGGACCGGCCGCACTTCCACGTCATCGTCGGTGGCGGCGGCGTCACGCGGGGGGGCCGGCACCGGGCCAGTATGGCGTGGAGTGGAGATTCGCCGCATCCGAGGGGGCGAGGGACGGCGGCTGAAGGAGGTCCGGCTGGCCGCTCTCGCCGACGCGCCTGCGGCCTTCGCCACCACTTTCGAGGACGAGGCGGCCGCCGATGACGGCACCTGGGAGGAGCGTGCGGTCCGAAGGTCGACCGGGCTCACCGAGGCGACGTTCGTGGCCGAGGTCGGAGGTCGCCTCGTGGGGATGGCGGGCGGCTTCGTCGACGCCGCCGGCCCCTGGGTGAACCTGGTGTCGATGTGGACGGCCCCCGAAGCCCGCCGGGCGGGCGTCGCCCGGGCCCTGGTCGAGGCGGTCGGCGGATGGGCCCGTGAGATCGGGGCAGAGGAGCTGCAGCTCTGGGTGAGAGCGGACAACGAGGCAGCCAACGCCCTCTACGAATCGGCCGGTTTCGCCGACGCCGGTGACTTCCGGCCCCTGCCCGACGATCCGTGCCGGCACGAGCGGAGGATGTCCCGACGCCTGTGAGCGCGGCGGTGCGTGAGCGGCGAGGGATCGTCGCCTAGGGTGTAGTCGGACGGAATGCGGATGACCGTCCTCATCCCCAGAGCCTTCCACTCCGGCGGGCGGGCGGAACACGATGGAGGTGCACAGTGCGGAGACGCTTCCCCGGCGCCGTTGGTGTCATGACCGCCTTGGTTCTCGTCGGGCTCGGCTTCGGGCAGGCCGGTCCGGCCCTGTCGCAGACGATCCCGACCTCGTCGTCGAGCTCCAGCTCCACGTCCACGTCGAGCTCCACCAGCTCCACCAGCACTACGTCGAGCACCAGCTCTACGAGCTCGACCACGAGCACCACCACGACCACGACCCTTCCACCGCCTCCTCTTCCTCGGGGCCCGGGCACGGTGCTGGCCATCCGTCCTGACGGCGACGTGCAGTCCAGCCCCGACGCCGCCTCCGTGCGCGGCCAGGACCGGGTGGACGTGGTCGTTCGGGGCAACGACTCCAACTTCTACTGGACCCACTGGACCGGTTCGGGGTGGACGAGCTGGACCGGCCTGGGGGCCCCCAGCGGCGGCGCCATCGGCGATCCCACGGTCGTGTCGTGGTCGCCCGGCCGCCTCGACGTGTTCGCCACCGGCACCGACGGCGACCTCTGGCAGACCTTCTCCGACAACGGCGGCGCCAACTGGTCACCCTGGCTGCAGCCCTTCGGCGACGACGGTGACGTGGTCGGCTGGCCCGAGGTCTCGAGCCGGGGAGTGCGCCGCCTCGACGTCTTCGTCAAGGGCACTGACGGCCAGCTCTGGCAGCGGTTCCACGAACCGGACCAGGGGTGGAACGGCCAGTGGCTGGCCCAGGGCAAGCCGCCGGTGAACATCACCGGTGATCCCGCCACTGCCTCGTGGGACGGGGACCGGGTCGACGTGTTCGTATGGGGCTCTGACAACAAGCTGTGGCAGAAGTTCTGGAACGGCTCGGAGTGGTCGGGCTGGCTCCGGCCCGTAGGGGCCGAGGGCACCCTGGCCTCGAGCCCGGACGCCACCAGCTCCAACCCAGGCAATGTGATGGTATTCGTCAAGGGCACCGACGACCACGTCTACGCCTTGATGTGGAACAA
The DNA here is from genome assembly GCA_046262035.1 of Acidimicrobiales bacterium. Classification (GTDB taxonomy): domain Bacteria; phylum Actinomycetota; class Acidimicrobiia; order Acidimicrobiales; family AC-14; genus JBHENM01. Next base: position 15,027 of record JBHENM010000420.1, read on the forward strand.
CGGCTGGAGTGGCTGGACACGACTGGCCGGCGCCGGAGACAAGATCCAGAACGGTCCGGGAGCCACATCCCGGGGGCCGAACCGGTGGGACGTGTTCGGCCGGGGTACCGACAACCGGGCCTACCAGATCTTCCAGTAAGCAGGACCGGGTGGTCGCCAGGGGCGGGCCTCCGGGCCCGTTCCTGTCGCGTCGCAAGTGCCGGCGCGCCGGTCCGCTTGAGCACCAAAACAGTCCTGGCCTAGGCTGACCCCTCGGGCGCGCCCCGAGGTGGGCGCTCAAAGATCCAACCAAGTCGTTTCTCAAACGACGCCCGCCAGCGGGCGAGCAACCTGGAGGTACGTAGTGCGGAGAAGGTCCGCCGGCGCGCTGGGCGTCGCCCTCATCCTGATCGTGGCCGGCCTCGGCCTGACCACCCCTGCCTACTCGCAGGCGTGCGAAGCGACAGAGGTCTGGAGCGCGTCCGCCGGATTCGTGGACGACGACCCCGAGATCACGTCCACCCTGAGCGGCGGGAACACGACCGTGACGGTGACGGGCTCGGCCACGCGTGAGGTCTGCTCGGTCACAGGCTCCGACAGCACGTCAACGGGCTGGAACGACGACGTCGCGCCGTTCGAGCACACGGCGGCCGCGGGCGGGACGATCGAGCTCTTCGTCGTGTCGACACGCGCCGTCGCCACCTCGACGACCACCTCTCCGACGACCACGTCACCCAGCACGACCACCGCGACGGTGGCGACGACCACGTCGACCAGCACTTCGACGACCAGCACGACGTTGCCGCCTGCCCCACCCCCTCCTCTTCCTCGGGGGCCGGGGGCGGTGCTGGCCATCCGTCCCGACGGAGTCGTGCTGTCCAGCCCCGACGCCGCCGCTGTCCGTGGCCAGGACCGGGTGGACGTGGTCGTTCGGGGCAACGACGCCAACTTCCACTGGACCCACTGGACCGGCGCGGGGTGGACGAGCTGGACCAGCTTGGGTGCTCCCGGCGGCGGCGCCATCGGCGATCCCACCGTCGTGTCGTGGGCGCCCGGCCGCCTCGACGTGTTCGCGAGGGGCACCGACGGCGACCTGTGGCAGACCTTCTCCGACAACGGCGGCGCCAACTGGTCAGCCTGGCTGAAGCCCTTCGGCGACGACGGTGAGCTGGTCGACTGGCCCGAGGTGTCGAGCCGGGGAGTGGGCCGCCTCGACGTGTTCGTCAAGGGGACTGACGGCCAACTCTGGCAGCGGTTCCACGAACCGGATCAGGGGTGGAACGGCGCGTGGCTGGCCCAGGGCAAGCCGCCGGTGAACATCACCGGCGAGCCCGCCACCGCCTCGTGGGACGGGAACCGGGTCGACGTCTTCGTATGGGGCTCTGACAACAAGCTGTGGCAGAAGTTCTGGAACGGCTCGCAGTGGTCAGGCTGGCTCCAGCCCGTAGGGGCCGAAGGCACCCTGGCCTCGAGCCCCGACGCCACAGCGTGGGACAGCAGTACCCTGCTCGTCTTCGTCAAGGGGACGGACGACCACGTGTACGCCCTCGTTCACGGCAACAACCAGTGGGGTGGCTGGACACGACTGGCCGGCGCCGGCGACAAGATCCAGAACGGCCCAGGAGCCACATCTCGCGGCCCGAACCGGTTCGACGTCTTCGGCCGCGGTACCGACGACCTGGCCTACCAGATCTTCCAGTAGGTCTCACCGACGGGGGGCCGCACCGCCGGGCCGTACCTTCTGCGGCTTCGCCGCCCCGGGCGGGGCCCCAACCCGCCCTCCTCCCGAGCGTGGGGCCCCAGCCCCACGCCGGGCCGTGACCGGGGGGTAGGTTCAGGGGCTTGGCCATTGCCTCGACCCGGTTCGTCATCGTCGGCGGAGGTCCGGCCGGCCATCAGGCGGCCACCACCGCTGCTCGTCTCGGCGCGGAGGTCACCCTTGTAGAGCGGGACGTGGTGGGCGGAGCGGCCCACCTGTGGGATTGCATCCCGTCCAAGGCCATGATCGCCACCGGCAACGCGATGTCCTTCGCCCACCGCTCGGCCGGCATGGGCCTGGCCGAGCTTCACGCGGCGGTGGACGTGGACGGGCTCAAGCGGCGGATCGCGGATATCGAGGAGCATCTCTCCCGCTCCGTCGTCGAGCTCCTCACCAGCCAGGGCGTCCGCATGCTGCGGGGCGCCGGTCGTCTGGTCGACGCCCATACGGTGGCGGTGGAGGGCCCTGACGGGACCGAGCACGTGACGGCCGACGCCGTCCTCGTGTGCACCGGCAGCCGCCCTCGCCTCCCGGAATGGGCCGAGCCCGACGGTGACCGGGTGCTCACCACCCGCCAGGCCTATCCGCCACCGGCGATCCCCGAGCACGTGGTGGTGATCGGATCGGGTGTCACCGGGGTCGAGTTCGTGCACATGTTCCGGTCGTTCGGCTCGAAGGTGACCCTGATCATCAGCCGGCAGCAGGTCCTCCCGGATCGCGACCCCGAAGTGGCCGCCGCCCTCGAGGAGGACTTCCTGCGGCGCGACGTCGTGCTCCTGAAGGGGGCCCGGGCCATCGGGATCGACCGGACGTCAGCCGACGACGGGGCAGGACTCACCGTTCGTTGCGACGACGGCCGAGCGGTCCGGGGCAGTCACGCCCTGCTGGCCATCGGCGCCATCCCCAACTCCGAGGGCCTCGGTCTGGAGGACGCCGGAGTGGAGGTGGACGAGGGGGGCTACGTCCCGATCAACCAGCACTGCCAGTCCAACGTCCCCCACATCTACGCCGCCGGCGACCTCTCGGGGAAGGTCCCCCTCTCGTCGGTGGCGGCCATGCAGGGCCGGAAGATCGCGGAGCACGTCATGGGCCTCTACACCCGCCAGCACCGCCACCTGGACTACGACAAGGCGGCCCAGGCCATCTTCACCGAGCCCGAGATCGCCGAGGTGGGGATCCACGAGGCGGAGGCCTTCTCCAGCGGACGGAAGATCCGGGTGACCAAGGTCCCCTTCGCGGCCAACGCCAAGGCCCTTATCAACGACGACTCGCGTGGCTTCGTCAAGATCCGCTCCGACCCGGCCACGGGGGTGGTACTGGGCGGTTCCATCGTCGGCCGGCACGCGGCCGAGCTCATCTCGGTCATCGCCCTCGCCGTCAACACCGGGCTCCACGTGGGTGACGTCCTGGACACCCTCATGGTCCATCCCACCCTCGCCGAGTCACTCGCCGACGCCGCCGAGTAAGGCCTTCGGCTCGCAAGCGGAGCGTGCTTGCCGACCCGCTCAGGCCGAGCGGCGGTAGCGCCTGACGGCGAGCGTGGAGAACACCACGATGATGCCCAGCGACCACAGCACGGCGGCGAGGACCTTGCCCCCCGTCGGGCCGCCGATAACCAGGGCCCGCACGGCGTCCACCGTGGCCGAGACGGGCTGGTGCTCGGCGTAGGCCCGTAGGGGCCCGGGCATGGTCGCGGTCGACACGAAGGCACTGGACGCGAACACGAGCAGGGCCATCATGGGGAAGGACGCAGCCTGAGCCGCTTCGGCGTTGCCCGTCCTCAGCCCGATGAGGGCCATGATCCACGACATGGCCAGGCCGAACAGGAGCAGTAGGGCGATGGCCGCCAGGAACGGCACGACGCCGGTGTGGACCCGGAAGCCGACCAGGAACCCGACGGCGATCATGAGGACGATGACGAACAGGTTGCGGACCACGTCGGCTAGCGCCCGGCCGGCGAGCACGGCCGAGCGGGCCATGGGCAGCGAGCGGAACCGTTCCATGAGGCCGGTCTGAAGGTCGGTGGCCAGCCCGATGCCCGTGTTCATCGAGCCGAAGGTCACGGACTGAACGAAGATGCCGGCCATCAGGAAGTCCACGTAGCTGACGCCGGGAATCTCCTTCATCGCCCCGCCGAAGACGTACCGGAACATCACCACGAAGATCACGGGCTGGATGGTGGAGAACACCAGCGTGGTGGGCACCCGGAACAGGCCGATGAGGTTGCGGCGGCCCACGGCCAGGGCGTCCCGGACCGCCTCGCCCACAGGCGTCCGTTCGCTGATCGACAGCGGGCCGACGGGTGTGGTGATGGCCGTCATTCGGCACCTCCGGCTCGCGGCCCGGCGCCGGCGGTGGCGCGAGCGGGTTGGCGACGGTCCTGCTCGCTCTCACTCCCGCCGTCGTTCGTCGGTCCCCGGCCTGTCAGCCGCATGAAGACGTCGTCCAGGGTCGGTTCCCGAACCGCCACCGACACGGGCTCGAAGCCGCCGCTGTCCAGCAGGCGGACCACTTCCAGGAGGGACGGGCCGGAGTCGGGGACGGTGACCGCCACCGTCTCGCCCGCGTCGACCAACTCGGTCGCCCCCACCCCGGCCAGCTGTCCGGCGGCGCGCCGACCATCGCCGGCGCTGGCCATGTGCACCTCCACGACCGTGGTGCCGAGCCGCGCCTTGAGCTCGGCGGCCGAGCCCTCGGCGATGATCGTCCCGCCGTCGATTACCACGATGCGGTCGGCCAGGCGGTCGGCCTCCTCGAGGTACTGGGTGGTGAGGAGGAGGGTGGTGCCGTCGGCCACGAGCTCACCGATGAGGGTCCACAGGTCGTTGCGACCACTCGGGTCGAGGCCGGTGGTGGGTTCGTCCAGGAACAGCACGCGGGGGCGGTGGACGAGGGCGGCGGCGAGGTCGAGGCGGCGGCGCATGCCGCCGGAGTAGGTCTTGACCGGGCGGTCGGCCGCCCCCACCAGGTCGAACCGTTCCAGCAGCTCGGCCGCTCTCGGGCCGATGGAGGGCCCGGGTTGGTGGGTGAGCTGCCCCACCATCCGCAGGTTCTCGCGGCCGGTGAGGTTCTCGTCGACGGCTGCATACTGCCCAGCCAGGCCGATCACTGAGCGCACCGCTCGGGGGCGCTGCACCACGTCGAGGCCCAGGACGGTGGCCCGGCCCGCATCCGGAGCGACGATGGTGGTGAGTATGCGGACGGTGGTGGTCTTGCCCGCGCCGTTGGGGCCGAGCAGGCCGAGCACGGTCCCCGCCGGCACCTCGAGGTTGATGCCGTCGATGGCCACGACCTCGCCGAAGCGCTTGCCGAGCCCCTCGACGACGATCGCTGCGTCGTTCATGTCCCTAGACTGTCCACAACCGTTGATCTAAGTCAAATACATTTTCGAGCAACGTCAATGGTTGGTTCAGGTCAACGAATGGCGATACTCTGGGGCTGATGGACACTGACGTGGCACGGGAGGCCTGGCGCACCATGCAGCGGCTGATGTTCGACGGCGAGGGCCACGGCCGCATGGGGCAGGCGTGCCGGGCCGTCGGCGGCCCCCCCAGCGTGGTCAAGGCCCTCATCCACCTGGCCCCCGACGAGCCGAGGCCCATGCGGGACCTGGCCGACCACTGGGGCTGTGACGCCTCCTACGTGACGAGCCTGGTGGACAGCTTGGAGGAACAGGGCATGGCCGAGCGCCGGCCCCACCCCACCGATCGCCGGATCAAGACGGTGGTGCTGACCCCGAAGGGGGCGGAAGCCCGGGACCGGGTGCTCGAGCTCATGTGGGAGCCGCCTTCCGCTTTCGCCGCCCTGAGCGCCGAGGAGCTGCGACGGCTGCGAGATCTGCTGCACAAGGTCGCCGAGGCCGATACGGTCCTCCTCGGAGCGCGGGCGCCGGCCGGCTAGGCCTACTCGATCACGACCAGAACGTCACCACCGCTCACGGTGTCGCCCGGTCGGATCCGCACCTCGGCGACCGTCCCCTCGATCTGGGCGTCAACCTGGTTCTCCATCTTCATGGCCTCGAGGACGCACACGGCCTGGCCGGGCTCCACGTTGTCACCCACGGCGACCAGGACCGTCACGATGGTGCCCTGCATGGGCGCCACGATCCGGCCTGCGGGCGCAGGGCCCGACGCCGCCGTCCGCCGGCGGGCTCGGGCTCCGGCACCCGGGGACCGAAGGCCGGCGCGCCGCTCGGGTTCGTAGACGCGTACGCGGAAGCGACGGCCGTCGACCTCGACGTCGACTTCCCGCCCCGCCGGTGGTCCTCCACCAGGTGCCGTCCCCGAGTCTCCGCCTCCTGACGTTGGGTCCGATGGTCCGAACTCGAGGGTCTCCTCCAACCACCGGGTGGAGTGGCGGCCGGCCACGAAGTCCGGGTGCTCGAGGATGGTCAGGTGGGCCGAGACGTTGGTGACGACACCTTCGATCACCGTTTCCTTCAGCGACCGCACCATCCGCCGACGGGCGTCCTCCCGGTCCTGGCCCCACGTGACGATCTTGGCCAGGAGGTTGTCGTAGTGCTGGCTCACGGTGTCACCCACGCCGATCCCGGCGTCCACCCGGACGCCGAAGCCGCCCGGTCGGGAGAACCGGGTGATGGTCCCCGGCGAAGGGAGGAACCGCCCGCCGGCCGGGTCCTCGGCGTTTATCCGGCACTCCATGGCGTGGCCCCACCGCTGGACGGAGTCCTGGTCGAACGAGAGGGGGTGACCGGCGGCGACCCGGATCTGCTCCGCGACCACATCCAGTCCGCACACCAGCTCAGTCACGGGATGCTCCACCTGCAGCCGGGTGTTCATCTCCAGGAACCAGGCCTCGCCGTCCTGGTACAGGAACTCCACGGTCCCCGCGTTGACATAGCCGCAGGTCCGGGCCACTCGCACGGCGGCCTCCCCCATGCGGCGGCGATCTTCGTCGGGCAGCCCCGGCGAAGGCGTCTCCTCGACCAGCTTCTGGTGCCGGCGCTGGACGGAGCAGTCCCGCTCCCCCAGCCACACGACGTGGCCGTCGTTATCGGCGAAAACCTGGATCTCCACGTGGCGCGGCCACGTGAGGTAACGCTCGAGGTAGAGCTCAGAGCGGCCGAACGAGGACTGCGCCTCGCGCCGGCAGGTGTCGTAGAGGGCGGGGGCGGAGTTGGCGTCGCCCACGACGCGCATGCCCCGGCCTCCTCCTCCGTAGGCGGCCTTGATGGCCACGGGCCACCCGTGCTCCTCGCCGAAGGCCACCACTTCGCCGGCCGACTCGGCCGGCTCCAGGGTTCCCGGCACGGGAGACACCCCGGCGGCCAGCGCAGTCCGCCGGGCGGCGATCTTCTCCCCCATGGCCTCCATGGCCTCGGGGGGCGGGCCGATGAAGGTGGCCCCGAGGCCGGCCACGGCCCGGGCGAACTCGGCGTTCTCCGAGAAGAAGCCGTAGCCGGGGTGCAGGGCGTCGGCGCCGCTCCGGCGGATGACGTCGAGGATGGCCTCGGTGTTGAGGTAGCTCTCGGCCGCGGTGTGCCCCCCGATGGCGTAGGCCTCGTCGGCCAGGCGCACGTGCAGTGATCGATGGTCGAGATCCGAGTACACGGCGACGGTGCGAATGCCCAGGTCCTGGCACGTGCGGATGATCCGCACCGCAATCTCGCCCCGGTTGGCCACCAACACCTTGTCGAACATCAGGTCATATGGTGCAGGCATGCTGGACGACTCCGCCAGGCTGGCCCTCCAGGACACCCGTTTCGCCGACGTCCGGTGGTGCGAGGAGGTGGAGTCCACCAACGTGACGGTGGCCGAGCTGGCCCGGGCCGGGGCCCCCGAGGGCGTGGTCGTGGTGGCGGACCACCAGACCGGGGGCAAGGGTCGCCAGGGCCGGCGGTGGCAGGCTCCGGCGGGTTCGTCCTTGCTGTTGTCGGTCCTCCTGCGCCCCCGGCTTCCCCAGGCCCAGGTGCCGGCGACGACGTTGAGCATGGCCCTGGCCGCATCCGACGCATGCGAGCAAGTGACCGGGATCCGGCCCCTGGTGAAGTGGCCCAACGACCTCGTCGTCGACGACCGCAAGCTGGGGGGCATCCTCGGCGAGTCCATCGTCGAGGGGGGCCAAATGGCCGTCGTCGTCGGCATCGGGCTGAACGTCAACTGGGCGACGTCGCCACCGGCCCCGGGTGTGGCTCTGGACGAGTTGGTGGGGAGCAGCGTCGACCGGAACGCCCTCCTCGTGGCCCTCCTGCGCCACCTCGAGCGGCGCTACCAGGCTCTGGGCGAACCGGACGGCCCCGCCACCCTCCTCTCCGACTACCGGGCTCGGTCGGCCACCCTCGGCCGGCGCGTGCGGGTGGAACTGTGGGCGGGCGCGGTCGAGGGCGAGGCGGTCGACGTCACCGCCGAGGGCCACCTGGTCGTAGACGAGGGCGGGCGGACCCGAGTGATCGCGTCGGGAGACGTGATCCACCTACGACCCTTCTAGCTTCTCAAACAGTATCGCGATAATGGAGATATAAACTCTCCTTTCCGACACGCTTGACAGCTGACCGTTAGCGGTGGAGAGTAGCCATTGACGCCGACTGCGTCTGGCGACTTGGCAAGGAGGCGGCGGCATCGCCAGTGGTCCTCATGGGCTCAATGGACGGTCGCCGAACTCTTCTTGTATCGCCTCCGAGCGCGTCCGACGAACCGGAGGTTTGAATTCGCCTGAACCCCACAGGGCGAAAACTGTATGAGGAATAGGGGGAACATATCGCGCTCGATCGTGCTCGCAGTATGCACAATGGCGACCGTTGTCTTTGGCACCCAGGGTCCCGTGGACGCGGCTACTACCTGGAACATCGGCGACGTGTTCGCCGGAGTGGGCAATGGCACGTACAACGTCTACGACAACAACGGGGTGTTCAAGGAGTCCATCAGCCAAGGCGCACCCGGGTTCACGACGGGCTGCTCCTTCAACCCCTCCCTCGACCGGCTCTACACGACGAACTTCACCAACGGCAATGTGTACGTCTTCGACAATGCCAGCCCTCACGCCGTCCTCCAGACCATTCCCACGGGACGGGCGCCCGAGTCCATCGCCTTCGCGGCGAGCGGCAACTTCTTCATCGGGGGCCCGTTCACACCCAGGATCGATGAATACAACTCCAGCGGCGTTCTTGTGGACATGGATGCTGTGGCTCCCGACGGCACCGGCGGCCCGGACTGGGTCGACCTTGCCGCCGACCAAGCCACGATGTTCTACGCCAGTGAAGGGCGCCTCATCAAGCGCTTCGACGTTGTGTCTGACACTCAGCTCCCCGACTTCGCCACCCTGCCGGGCACCGCGAACGCCTTCGCCCTGAGGCTGCTACCCCCGGGCGACGGGACGGGGGGGTTGCTGGTAGCCGACCGCCTCAACGTGAAGCGGTTGGACGGGTCGGGTGCCGTCGTCCAGACCTACGACGTACCCGGGAACGACCTCTGGTTCGCGATGAACCTCGACCCGAACGGCACGTCGTTCTGGGCCGGAGATGCCACCACCAACCAGTTTTTCCGCTTCAACATCGCCACCGGCGCGGTCGAGGTGGGCCCCATCAGCTCAGGCGGGAACCTTTTCGGGCTCTGCGTGAAGGGTGAGCTCACCGCCGCCATCCCCACCATCACCCCCTCACACCTCCTTCGGACAGCAACCCGGCGGGCACCAGCCACACGGTCACGGCCGCGCTGGGGACGGCGAGCGCTCCGGTGCCCGGGGTATTGATCACCTTCACCGTCATTTCCGGTCCCAACACGGGTGCCACCGGTACGTGCGTACCGGCCACGTGCCTAACCGATGTCAACGGGCAGGTGACGTTCACATATACGGGCGTTGGAGGGATCGGCACGGACACGATACAAGCGTGCTTCACCGATGCCTCAGGGGGAACGAACTGCGTCACCGCCACCAAGGACTGGACAGTCATCGACTGCCCGCCGACTGCCGTACCGACCATCACCGGCACCAACGGCAATGACGACATCCTCGGCACGCCGGCCAACGACGTGATCTTCGGCCTCGGCGGCAACGACCGCATCTACGGCGGGGGTGGCAACGACATCATCTGTGGCAACGACGGCAACGACGAGCTCGACGGGAAGGACGGGGACGACGAGCTCTACGGCGGCAACGCAACGACAAGCTGGCCGGCCTGGCGGGGAACGATCGGCTCTTCAGCGGCCTCGGTGTCGACGGGCTCGCAGGCGGGGCGGGAACCGACCATCTGGACGCGTTGGATGGCGTCGGCGACGACTCCCTGGCGGGCGCCGGGGACCGACGTGTGTGCGGCCGATCCAGGGGACGTGGTCCTGGCCTGCTGAACCGGCGCGTCAAGGGTCCAGATCGGTTTCCACCAGGTGGCCGAAGGCGCGGGCGGCGGCGGCCGTGAGGACGCCGGGGGCGGCCGGCAGGATCCGGCCGTCCACGGCCCGGATGGGCTGAACCTCCCGGGTGCTGGACGCGAGGAAGGCCTCGTCGGCCTCGGCCAGCGCCCCCAGAGAAACGTCCTCCTCGGCGGCCTCGACCAGCCCCAGCAAGAGCTCGCGGGTGACGCCGGCCAGGCAACCCGAGGACAGGGTCGGGGTGACAAGGCGGCCGTGCCGAGCGAGGAAGACGTTGGTCCCGCTCCCCTCGCACAGGTTGCCGACCAGGTTTCCGAAGATCGCCTCTCCCGCACCCCGGTCGCGAGCGGCGGCCAGGGCGACCACGTTCTCGCCGTAGGAGATGGTCTTGAGCCCGGCCAGGGCCCCTCGATCGTTACGGGGCCACGGCACGACCAGCACGTCGGCCGTGGCCGGCCAGGGTGTCATGGGGCTGGCGGCCACGACGACGGTCGGGGCGGCACCGCCCCTGTCGGCGCCGAGAGGAGCAAGGCCACCGGTGACCGTCAACCGAAGCCGGCCGTCCACCAGGCCGTTGGCCGCCACCACCTCCTCCATGGCCCGACGCAAGTCGGATGCATCGGGCAGGGGCAGCCGCAGGCCCGCGGCCGACCGGGCCAGGCGGTCGAGGTGGCGGCGTATGGCGAAGGGCACCCCTCGGTACACCCGCAGCGTCTCGAAGACGCCGTCTCCGGTGAGCAGCCCGTGGTCGAAGGGCGACACCCGGGCGTCGTCCTCGTCCATCACCCGGCCGTTGATCCAGACGATGCGGTTCATCCGGCGCTCGCGGCCACGGCCAGGAGGCGAGCCGACTTGAGCTCGGTCTCGTCCCACTCGCCTTCGGGCGTCGAGTCCCAGGTGATGCCGCCGCCGGTGCCGAGATGGAGCTCGCCGTCCTCGATCCAGAACGTGCGGATGGCCACGTTCAGGCTGCCCGTTCCCCGGTCGGCGTCAACCCAGCCGATCGCCCCGCAGTAGACCGACCGGGGCCTCGGCTCCAGCCGGTGGATCACGTTGAGGGCAGCGAGCTTGGGGGCGCCCGTGACCGAGCCGGGCGGGAACGTCGCGTCCAGGAGCTCGGCCCAGCCCACGCCGTCCCGCAAACGGCCCCGCACGGTGCTCACCAGGTGGTAGAGGCCGGGGTGGGCCTCGACCCCGCACAGGCCGGTAACCTCGACCGAGCCAAACTCGCACACCCGGCCGAGGTCGTTCCGGACTAGGTCGACGATCATCACGTTCTCGGCCCGGTCCTTGCCCGTGAAGCCGCCGGCCGTGGCCGCCGTGCCCTTGATGGGGCGGGACTCCACCGTCCGGCCCGAGCGACGCAGGAAGCCCTCGGGTGAGGCCGAGGCCACGTTCACACCCGCCGAAGGTAGGCGCACGGTGGCGGCATGGGGGGCGGGGTGGGCGCGGGCCAGGAGGCTGCCCAGGCCCATGGCGTCGGCCCCCGCAGGGAGGGCGGCGGAGAGCTGGCGGCAAAGGTTGACCTGGTAGACGTCGCCGGCGGCGATCGCTTCCCGGATGGCGCGCACGGCCTTGGCGAAGCCGGCCCGGTCGACGCTCGACCGCCACGAGGGTCGGGGAACCGGGGTCCACGGGGCCGGCGGGAGGTCGGCCGGGGCGGCCTCCATCTGGGCGAAGCGAGCGCACACGGCTGGCCCGTCGAAGGGGAGCACGACCACCCATGCGCCACCGGTGTCCAGGGCCCGGATGTCGTCCGTCAGCTCGACCAGTCCCGTGAAGAGCCGTCCACCGACGATGGCGGTATCGGCCGGGAAACCCACGACCGAGAGCCTACGACCGGCCAAATCGGACACCAGCGGCCACTAGCCTGCGCGGGTGGCTGCCCCCGTGAAGATGGCAGGTCCGCGGCCGCCGGCGAACCTGGTGAGATCCTCCAAGCCCCGGTGGCTGACGCGGCTGCTCAAGGGCCTGATCCTGTTCGTGGCCCTGTGCGTGCTGCTGT
>JBHENM010000421.1:0-13914 GCA_046262035.1 Acidimicrobiales bacterium
GGGTATCCACCGATCGTCCGCCCCTCCGGGCCAATGATGTAGCAGCCGCCATCGGGCACCGCCGGTGCCCGGTGCCACTTCCCCGAGTTTCATCGGCGACGACGAGGGAGGCGGCATGCGAACGGAGTGGGAGCCGGAAGACTTGATCGAGCGCTGGACGCTGCTCGAAGGGGATCTTGAGCTCATCGGCAACAAGACCGGCGCGACACGGCTGGGTTTCGCCGTGCTCCTGAAGTACTTCGAGATCGAAGCGCAGTTCCCCGACGGCCGTGCCGACATCCCGACGGCGGCCGCCGGCTACGTGGCCGGCCAGCTCAAGATCGAGCCCTCCGAGCTGGCGAACTACAGCTGGTCGGGCCGGACCATCGAGTACCACCGAGCCCAGATCCGCAGCGCGTTCGCGTTCCGCCAGCCGACCGAGGACGACGAGGCCAGGCTGGCCCAGCGCTGGCCGACGACGTCTGCCCGGTCGAGCTCGATCGGCACCGGTTGGTCGAGGCCGTCCGGGCCCGCTGTCGAGCCGAGCGTCTGGAGCCGCCCTCCCCGGGCCAGCTCGGACGGCTGGTCGGGTCAGCCCTGCACCGCTTTGAGCGCCGTTTCTGCGAGCGGGTCCACTCGCGCCTGTCCGAGCGCGTCCGGAACAGCCTCGAGGACCTGGTCGGCGACAACGACGATGACGACGGTGTGCTCGGCGAGCTCAAGGCCGACCCGACACGGCTGACGCTCGAGACGATGCTCGCCGAGATCGACAAGCTTCAACGACTCCGGCGCCTGGGCGTGCCCGCCGACCTGTTCGCCGACGCCTCCGAGAAGCTGGTGGCGGCATGGAGGGCAAGAGCGGCCAACGCCTACCCCTCGGACCTCCGTCGCTGCCCGCCACCGGTCCGGGCGACGCTGTTGGCGGTGCTGTGCTGGGCGCGCACGGCAGAGACCACCGACGCGCTCGTGGATCTGCTGATCGCGCTGGTTCACCGCATCGGCACCCACGCCGAGCGCCGGGTCGAGGCGGAGGCGCTCATCGGCTTGCGGCGAGTGCAGGACAAAGACGCCATCCTGCTGGCCGTGGCCAGGGCGGCGCTGGCCGACCCCGACGACACCGTGCGGGCCGTGATCTTCCCCGTCGTGGGCGAGGACGTGCTGGCTCAGGTCCTGGCCGAGGCCGATGTTGCGTCCACCTTCGGCGAGCGGGTGCGCCAGGCCCTGCGGTCGTCCTATTCGGCGCACTACCGACGGATGCTTCCTCACCTGCTCGCCACTATCGAGTTCCGGTGCAACAACGCCCCGCACCGCCCGGTCATGGAAGCCATCGAGCTCCTGCACCGCTATGCGGATCGACCCAGTCGCCACCGGTACTACGACCCCGACGAGCGCGTGCCGCTGGAGGGCATCGTTCCCAAGTCGTGGCGACAGGCCGTGGTCGATGATGCGGGGCGCGTCGAGCGGATCCCCTATGAGCTGTGCACCCTGCGGACGCTGCGAGAGGCGGTCCGGCGGCGGGAGGTGTGGGTGAAGGGTGCCAAGCGCTGGGGGGATCCCGATCACGACCTCCCCGCTGACTTCGACGCCAACCGAGACGCTCCGCCGGCTCGAGGAGGCACTGCGGACAGACAACGCCGGCGGCGTACGCATCATCACCCGCCGGGGCGACCGGTGGATCAGCGTGCCGTCGGTCGGCAGGGCGGCCGAGCCTCCCACACTCGGAGCCCTCAAGGCGGAGGTCGACGCCGGTGGGGCACCCTCGACCTGCTCGAGGTCCTCAAAGACGCCGACTTCTTCACCCGCTTCACCGACGAGTTCGCATCGGTGCACGCTCGGGCTGTCACTGCGCAGACCACCCTGCGGCGCCGCCTGCTGGTGGTGCTGTTCGGCCTCGGCACCAACATGGGCATCAAACGCATCGCCACCGCCCTGGCCGACGGCGCCGAGCACGTCGACAGCGAGGCCGAACTGCGCAACGTCCGGCGCGCCTATGTCACCCGCGAGAACCTACGCCGGGCCATCGCCCGGCTGGCCAGCGCCACCTTCGAGGCTCGCAGTGCCGAGCTGTGGGGGCCAGGCACGGCGTGCGCCAGCGACTCGAAGAAGTTCGGGTCCTGGTCATCGAACCTCATGACGGAGTGGCACGCTCGCTACCGGGGACCGGGCATGATGATCTACTGGCACGTGGAGCGGCGCAGCGTCTGCGTCTACTCCCAGCTCAGGCAGTGCTCGGCCTCCGAGGTGGCGGCCATGATCGAAGGCGTGCTTCACCACTGCACCTCGGCCGAGGTGGAGCGCAACTACGTGGACACCCACGGGGCCAGCGTGGTCGGCTTCGCCTTCGCCCACCTGCTCGGGTTCAAGCTCCTGCCCCGCCTCAAGAACATCGGCTCGGCCCGGCTGCACCGGCCCGCCGCCGGCGAGGGGGAGCCCTGGCCCAGCGTGGCGCCGGTGCTGTCGGCTCGGGCCATCAACTGGGATCTGATCGCCCAGCAGTACGACCAGATGGTCAAGTACGCCACCGCCCTGCGGCTCGGCACCGCCGAGTCCGAGCAGGTCCTGCGTCGCTTCGCTCGGGGCGGGCCCAAGCACCCGACCTACGCCGCCCTCGAGGAGCTGGGGCGGGCGGTACGGACGACGTTCATCGCCGAGTACCTTGCGAGCCCCACGTTGCGCCGGGAGGTCCACGAAGGCCTCCAGGTGGTCGAGACCTGGAACAGCGCCAACACGGCGCTGTTCTACGGCAAGGAGGGCGAGCTCACGGGGCCCGATCGCGAGCACCAGGAGGTCTCGATGCTGGCCCTGCACCTGCTGCAGTCTGCCCTCGTGTACCTCAACACCCGGCTGGTGCAGAACGTGCTCGCCGAGCCGAGGTGGGAGAGGCGTCTGACGGCCGACGATCGCCGGGCCTTGACGCCGCTCTTCTGGTCCCACGTGAACCTGTACGGGCGCTTCAGCATCGATATGAGCACGCACCTCGACCTTGAGGCCGCCTGACCCAGCGTCGTGTAGTCGGGCAGAGCCCGGGACTCCATCGGTCTCCTACCTTGCGGCTGGCCGTAGCTTCGAGAGCGCGGGGCCGAGGAGTCAGCCCCCGACACAGTCCTCGAGAAAGCCCAGGTCGCTCCGAGGACCCCAGAGTGCGGCCGCCTCGATCAAGGGGCCTTCTCGTGGCTCCTGTGGGCTGTGCGGGGCGATCCTCGGGCCCAAGGGGGTCTACCGTTGGCCGCAAGCGGCCCCCCATGAACGTCGGGTGTCCGCCGTACCTGGCGTCGGGGGGCCGCCCTCCTTCAGGCAGCCGTTCGCTACGGCATGAACGCTCCCGAGACGAACTTCGCCGTCCTCCATGTCGGCCCTCCTCTATGTCGCACCGCCAGGCGTAAGGGACAACTTCGGCCCTAGCACCTCTTCCGCACACTGGCGAAGTCGTGAGCCAGCAGATTCTTGTTCCGGCAGTTCGTTTGCGGCAATCGTCCGGCGGCCCCGCGAGCGGGTAGAACGCGCCGCGGCACGGCGCTCCGCCGGCAGAGCGACCGCACGCCCTAGTACTTTTAACAGGTGTTAGTGGATGAATTCCTTGCCACTTTGACGCCGTTACTCAGGAGACCCCAAGCTGCCGGATTAGCGCGCCGCGGCTGCGGACGCTGCGAGGCACCTTCATCCTTGGTCGAGGCCTCACTCTCGGTTCGCGGCGACCAGGCCGCTGCGTTATGGTCACGAGGCGTGGGGAGGCGAGATCTCCACGACCTCATGCCGCCCTCGCTCGATCAGGCGCGTGCGGAGGAGCGTGAACTCCTCGTTTTCGTCATGCTTCGCGGCGGCGCGAAGAGCCTCCACCCCGGCTGTTTCGATGTGATATCGCTCCCAAGGCTCTCCGTGTCCAATCATCAGCCGTAGCATCCGCAGGGCCCGACTGGACGGCTGAACCGCTTTGCACCGGTCGGCGATCTCGCCCGCCATCTCGATCTCGCCGTCGGTCAGCTCCAGGGTTCGGCTCATGAGTTCGATCCACCGGTCATCATCGACAGCCTCTACGAACGTCCAACGGCCCAACCCAACCAGGGCGTCGGTGGGAACAAGGCCGCGGTCAGCGTCGAGCAAGTCAGCCCAGAACTGCAGCCCCCGTGCCACGACCGGGTGCCCCACCTCGATGTCCTGCAGCAGCGATGCCATCTCGTCGGCAGCTGCCCTCAAAGCCGCGATGTCACCGGCCAAACCCCGGATGACGTTGTTGAAGGTGTAGCCGGTCTCCTCCCACAGGTACCCGGTGAGCAGCCACGACACGGCGTGCTCTACACCTCGTCGGGCTGCGTCGCCCAGCTCGGCCCGGTACCGCTCAAAGAACCACTTCGTCGGACGTGACCACTTCAGTGTCTGCTCGAATGTGATGGTCCCAAGGAGGTCCGAGCTAAAGAGGTCCTTGGCTCGGGCATCGAGCCACTGCCGGCTAACCGTTTCCAAGAAGGGTCGGCTTCTCGCAAGCACGGAGCGGAGCTCGAGCCCAACGGCTCCCGGGACCGCAAGGACGTCATTGAGTACTTCGACGAGACGAGGACTGGCGGCACCCCGGTTCCGGTGCTCCCATCCACCAAGAGCGAGCACTGAGTCGAGAGCGTTGCCGTACGGCTTGTTGATCGCTCGGTGGAGGGGGTCATCGGCCCTGGAGGTGACGCGGTCAGGTTCGATCTCCGGCAGCTCCTCCGGCACGTCGCGCACCACCTCCACCGAGACCTTCCAGCAGAGGTCCAGGTCCGCTCCCAGTTCGCCGTCGTTATTGGCGAACGCGCCAATCATCTCGACGCTGGCCACGTCCACCCCCGACCAGTCGGGTTGGTAGTCCCAGTCGTCGCGCCCCAGCGGGGTTGGCTGCCATCGCTCCGCCCGGACCAGCTTGACGGCCGCCAGGACGGCCGGCACCCGGTCGGGTAGGTCACGCGCCATCTCTCTGATCCCGCGGAAGTAGTGGTCCGCGTACACCGGCTCCCGCAAAGCCCGCACGATGCTACAGGGGTCCTCGGTCCACTCCCGCGGTTTGCTGTTCACCACGGCTTGAAGCGAACGGGCGAGCTCGAGAGCGCTCACACCCCAGTCGTCTTTGCTCGGCCGCCAGCGTGATATGAGCCCAGCGGCGTCCATGACCGGCAGCGCTGCGAGCTCCTCAGCGCTGTAGGGCGACACGCCCCAGGCCGCGACCGGCGAAAGGCGGGTGTCGAGCGCGCTGCGGGACGGAACGCCGTGCTGCGCAGTGACCGCCTCTATCGCATTTTCCCAGCCCTCAAGCACCTCCTCCGGCAGCACAAGGGACCACCGCCATGCTCTCGCCCAGTTATCCCCGATCGCATCCGGTCCCTCTTCCTCAGGTGGCTGAGGTGACGGCTCGCCCAGAGCCTTGCGCAATCGCTCCAGTTCTTCAGAGGAAAGGGTGGTGGCGAGGATGTCTTGAATGAGGTCGCGGTCGTCGCCTGTCGCCCTCTCAGATGCCACCCGCCGCGCGACGTGACGGATCTTCACTTCGCGGTCTACGTCCTGAGCGCCGGCGAGCACCTGACACGTGATGCGCTCGCCTAACTCCCCTGGGATGCCCTCCACCATCCGCAGGAGGTCACCGGTCGCCAGACCAAGGCGGCGGGCGATCGGGATCATCGAGACCAGGTGCTGACTCAAGATGAGCACTGGTTCCCTGAAGTTGTCTCCGTTCCCCTTCAACGAAGCGATGTCGAGGAATACGAAGCGCATGCGCCGTCCCTCGCGAGCCTCCGCAGCTTCGCGGCGACCAGCTCCAGCCGTTGAGCGACGTTGTCGGTCGTCAGTCCCTCGGTGAGGCGCCCGAGGATTAGGCCTGCGTGATGACCGCCGTGTGTCGTCTTGTCGTTGCCCAGGATCGCGTCGGCGATCGCCGTCTGGATGGGGGCGGACGGATCGGCCTCCTTGGCGATCGAGATGGCGATCATCTGGACCCACTGGTCGGCCGGGTACTTCTTCATGACCTTCTCTGCCACCTCATGCCCGGCAGCGCCGAGTCGCGACGCCGCCCCTCCTTCACGACGAGGTCGATGGTGTTGCGAGACACACCGGTTGTGCTGTCGGCGGTGACCTCGACGGTGACCGACACGTCCGCACCGGCGGCGGCCAGTGGCATCACCGCCACCTTTATGACGTCGCGGATCTTGTCGGCCGAGACGCCGCTGACTCGCACCGTCAGCTTCGTCGGGTCGCTCGAGGTCGGCGTCGTGGCGGTGTCGCCTCCGGTCGAGGTAGTCCCGCCGCTACCGGAAATGGTCGGCGCAGGCCTCGGCGTCGGTGTCGTTGACGGGCCGCCCGACGGCGCCGGTTCCCGCTCGTCACGCAGGGTCTTGATCGCCCCGGCCCGGACGAGCGAGGTGCCCGGTTGGAACTGGACCTCGGTGGGCTCGACCGGCTCCGCGAAGCGGAGCACAGCGTCGGGAGCGTTCCATGAGGCGCCCGAGGCCAGACCGAACGTTCCGTTCTCGACGCCCTGGACTAGACACGACCGGAGCACGTCGGCGCTGGCCAGCTTCGGGAGCCGGGGCAGCCGGTACAAGGCGGGGCCTATTTGGGTGGGCCCGAGCTGGGCGGCGGCCGCTCCCAGCGCGTCGGAGGTCTGCTCGGGGTGGCGCCCCTGGGAGGCGGCGCTTGCAGCCCCGGCAGCGGCCCACGCCCACCCGGAACCGGGTGACGGTGGGGCGCAGCTCGGGCAGCTCGGTCTGGTACTGCTCCGCCCACCGCTCGAAGTCGACTCCGTCCCCGCAATGCGGGCAGCGCTCCGGCAGCGGGGCATCGATGTCGCGGTCGGGATCGGCTGGGGCCATGCGGTGGCCGTGGCGCCCATCGGCGTCGCCCTTCTTGCGCCCCGGCTTGGCCGGCGCGTCCTTCGGGTCGCCCTTGGAGAAGGGAGCCGACTGGCGCCTGCCAGCGCGCCGGGACTCCTCGAGCGACCGCTCCAGCTCGGCGATACGGGCGTCCCGGGCCGCCAGCGCCTCGGTCAGCTCGGAGAGCTTCGCCTCCAGCGCTGCGATCCGCCTCTCCGCCTCCACACTGCACGGTCTAGCGCGCCGCGCGCGTAAAGTGGTGGATACTCACGCTCCGCGCGACTCAACCCGGTATACAGGTACCCTCCACCGAGTTGCGGCATGCTTTCAGGTCTTTTCATGATGGTGTGTGGCGACGATCCTGTGAAGTGCTCCGCACTCAGACGCGAAGAACCCGTTTACAGGCGCCCGAGACCTGTGTATAAACGGGTGGCAGCCCGGCAGTCATCCTCGGTCTTAAGGGGAGGACTGTCCGGTGATGAGCATGACACCCGAGCCGCGGTGGCTCCTGACGCTGGTTCGGGTAACCGAGTGGATTGAGGAGTACGGCTGGCGTCTCGTTCGTGCACTTGTCCCGTGGCTGATTCTCCTAGCCGCAATCGGAGTGATCTCCCTGGGTGCCGCTGGCGCCGATCGTCGGGGCTGATGTCTGGCGCAGATTCCGGGAGAGTCGCGACCCCCGATCTGAGCTACCCCGTCCAGATGAAGGCCGGGCTCCGCCCGACCATGTCTGAGCCCGGACGGCCGAACACTCTGATTACCGGCCTTGGTGGACGCGGCGCCTGAGCAGGTGTCTGAATCAATAGCACGAAGACGCCACCAGCCGCGACCAGGAGCACGAAACCGACGATCAGAGCCTTCCATGGTTACCCATCGCCGCCTCTCCACGCCGCAATTCATTGCCTGACCGGAAGGTGCCGCTTCTACGGGAGTAACGCTACCCCAGCGGACTGCCGAGCGATGATCTTCCTTTGGTTTCGCGAGATGGGGGTATTCACTCAAGCGGACCTGGCCAGGTCAGCGGCCGCAACCCGACGGTGTCGACGAAGATGTCCGCCCCCGGTGCTCCCCTGGAGCCGCCCCGGCCGGCTGTCTGGCGCCAGAACGTCCGCAGAGATGAGACGGTCGCTCAGGGGGGCCTGGCCGCTGCCGGGCCGAGTCGGCCGTCAAGTCGGCTCGTGTCGATGCGCCAGGTCCGGCTAAGTGGATACCCCCGTCGCGAGAAATGGCCTGCGGACCCGGCGGCGTCACCTCACTCGCCCAGCCTTCCGCGGCCCGAGTGACCCGCGCGGCGCTTGCTGATTTCCGTCGCCACTGGATCGGGGCGTCGGCTTAAGGGCCAGCGCGCCGACCCCGAGGCCAAGGGCTGGCCGAGCGGGCCAACGAGTACCTCGAGCCGGAACTTCGCTGCCCGAACGTAAGTCTGCTCCGAACGATTCGGCTAGAGGCCATACTCGACTACAGATGACGCAATCAGCCGAACCTTCACGCACGCCGTTTTCGAAGTCCTCTGGCATCACAGATACGGAGCGGTACCTCGAACAGCTGTGCGAAAGGAATTTTCTCTCATTCTGGAGCTATCCTCGGCCGTTCCGAGACCAAGGTGGCAACAAGGAGATCTGCGACCTTGTGGTCGTGATGGGTGATGACGCCATCATCTTCTCAGATAAGCATTGCTCACTCACGCCAAAGAAGACTCTGGAGATCGACTGGCAGCGATGGTTTCGCTCTGCGGTTCAAGCGGGCGCTGGCCAAGCATGGGGGGCCGAGCGTTGGTTCCGGGACCACCCTCACCGGGTGTTCTTGAACCCTGAGTGCACAGAGCGGTTTCCGGTACCCCTCCCGGCACCGGACCGCGCTCGTTATCACCTCGTTGTAACCGTTCACGGTGTCGCCGCCGCATGCCAAACGATGCTCGGGGGGACGGGCAGCCTCGTGCTCCGCAGCGACACCCGGGGCCTTGAGGCGCACACCGAGCCGTTCGTCATTGGGGACCTCGACCTGAGCCGGTCGTTCGTCCATGTATTCGATGACGTAACGCTGGAGATCGTGATGTCGACGCTTGATACCGCTGCAGACTTCATTCGCTACTTGAGCCAGAAGGAGCTCCTATTCCGCTCCCGGACAATTCTGGCGGCCGGAGAGGAGAATCTACTCGCGTTCTACTTGGCTCGAGTGGATAACACGGGAGGGCACGCATTCGTGTTCGGTTCTGATCACGATGCGGTCGTAATCGACGATACATGGTGGTCCCACTTCAGAACTAGCCAGGAAAGAAGAGCCCAGCGTGAGCATGATGAGGTTTCTTACGTATGGGATCGCCTAATCGAGAGATTCGCTGAGCACGCCCTTAAGGGGAGCCAATATTTCGCAACGGCACCACCTGTTACCTCGGCGGAGATCATACTGCGGTTCATGGCGGCGGAGCCGCGTTTGCGTCGGCGGTACCTGGCCGGAGCTTTCATCGATGCCCTTGAGCAAACGCCTCCCAACCTACGCCGACTTCGCGTTGTCCCACGTCAGTTTGCTGACGAGCCGATGTACGTGTTCCTGCTCTTTCCGTGGAGGGACGACCGTTCCGAGGAGCAGAATCGAGCGGTCCGCCGCAAGTACCTTGAGGCGTGCGTTCACGTGGCGAAACTGAAATACAGCAATGCCATAGATATCATCGGAATCGCAACTGAATCAGGAATCGCCCATACGGACAGGTCCGAGGATGCAGTGTATGTCGACGCTCGGACTTGGAGTGTCGAGGATGAAGAGTACGCCCGGGAGCTTCAACGAGATCTCGACATTCTTACTGCCGAGCAAGCCACGAGCACTGCGATTGTGGAATACCCCGTCGAACGACAGGCCGGGTCGACTCTGCCGTTCGTGCGGTCGAAGCACCCCACGGAATAGGCCTTGCCCGTGTGGCAGCGGGCGAAAGTACAAGAAGTGCCATGGGGCCGCTTCGAATGCATCGAAGAATGGCTGATACGGGGGATAACGTCAACGTCGCTTTCCGGAGGCAGCTCAGGACACCAGCCCCTCGGTAACGGCATCACTTCCTGGGCGCCCCCTATCGCAGCCTTCGGCCGCAACCAAGATGATTTGGCGCGCGCTCTCTCTTGCTGAACAGGGGGCGGCCGAACGCTGCGAGATGAAACCCGGCCGGGTTGTGGGCGGGTCGCTGCCGGGCCGGCAAAGCCGGCCCTCTGCCCCGTCGTCTCGTAGTCGAGGAGCAAGCCGATGAGGGTCGTGCGTACGACCTGACCGGTCAATCGGGTTGGCGGCGAGCGGGCCGGGAACGGCGGGGTCCGCTCGCCGCCAAGCGCGCAACCTGCGGTGTCGGCGGTCAATGCGGCCTGCCAGATGCCCACGCTGGACCGGGATGCCGTGGCCTTGACCCTGGATGGAGATCCCCCGGTTCCGTGGACACCTTGACTGAGATGGCGCGAGCCTTCTCGAGAACGGAGTCCACGTGCCCCTCCCCATCCACCCGAGTTCCGCCGCCGAGCCGTCGAGTTCGCCCGTGAGCGCCCGAAGCCGATCGCCCAGATCGCCAAGGACCTGGGCATCTCGGAGTCGTGCTCGCGGTCGTCCTCACCAGGGCCGGGATCCTCGCTCCTCGGAAGCAGCGCGTCCGGCTGAGGTCGGCCTGGTCCTCTTCGTCGCGCCCAAGCCCGGGTTGGCGACACCGGAGATGAGGACGAAACACCCCTTCTCGTGCTCATCGACAGTGTCGCCGCCATGCTCATTGAGGGCGTCGGCCAACACCTGCGTTCCAGAAGCCAGGAGACCGGGGAAAACCGTGGGAGGCTGAGCACGGCTGGCCGGGCGGGCCGATGATTCGGGATGACCGAACCCGCTCTTCCCGCGTCCCCGTCCGCATACCAGCTCCGTGTTGTGCTCCGTGGCCTCAGCCCGCTGGTGTGGCGGCGGCTGCTCGTGCACGCGGAAAGCACGATCGCCGATCTCCACCTGGTGCTCCAGGCCAGCTTCGGCTGGTCGGACGACCACCTCCACCGCTTTGAGATCCACGGCCGCGAGTACGGCATCTCCTACCTCGGCGGAATCAGCTTCCCTGATGACGCCCGAAGCGTCGGGCTCCGCACTCTCGGGCTGCGGGTCGGCGAGCGCTTTGTCTACGAGTACGACTTCGGCGACGCCTGGTTCCACGACCTGCGGGTCGAGCAGATCGCCCGGGCCGAGCCGCGCACGCCCTACCCACGCTGCATCGGCGGTCGTCGGGCGGGACCACCCGAGAACTGCGGTGGAGCGTGGGGCTTCCAGCGGTGGCGCCAGGACTCCCGCCGCCACGAGGTGACGTCCCGGCTGCTCGAGCTGCTCACCGCCGACGCCGACGAGCGCGCCGACCACGCGTGCGACTTCGAGGACCTGTGCCGCTGGATCGTGCGGGACGACTTCGACCGACGGCGCCTCAACCGCCGTCTGGCGGCCCTCGCCGGGAGGAGCGCGCCATGAGGCTGCGGGTGCAGGTCGTCGTCGAGGCCGACCAAGGTGAGGTCGAGGTGGTGCGGGACGCCTTCGAGCTCGCACCCCGCCCCCTGGCGCCCGACACCGTTGGCATCGGGCTGGCGGAAGCCAAGGAGCTGCTGGCCGCCGTCCAAGGGGCGGTGGTGGACGAGCAGGTCAAGGCCGCTTTGTCCGAGCAGGAGCGCTGTGCCGGGTGTGGGCGAGCGCACCGCCACAAGGACGCCCGCACGATCGTGCTGCGGACCCTTTTCGGCACCCTGAGGCTGCCGAGCCCCCGCTGGTACCGCTGTGGCTGTGGGTCCCAGCCCACCAAGACCTTCAGCCCGCTGGCCGCTCTGCTCCCCGAGCGCACGACCCCGGAGCTGGTATACCTGGAGGCCAAGTTCGCCGGCCTGATGTCCTACGGCATGAGCGCCAGGCTCCTGGCCGAGGTCCTGCCGCTGGGGAGGGCGCTCGACCCCAGCGCCGTGCGCCACCACGCCCAGGCGGTGGCCCAGCGGCTCGAGGACGAGCTCGGGCCCGAGCGGGTGATGTTCATCGAGGGCTGCCAGGACGAGTGGGACCGGCTGCCGAGCCCCGACCTGCCCCTGGTGGTCGGCCTCGACGGAGGGTTCGTGCACTCCGCACACCAGCGCTCGCGTCGGGACGGGTGGTTCGAGGTGATCGCCGGCAAGTCCGTGCCGGCGGACGGGAACGCCCGCTGCTTCGGGTTCGTGCAGACCTACGACCCTAAGCCCAAGCGGCGGCTCTACGAGCTCCTTCGGGCCCAGGGCATGGCTCCGAACCAGCACGTGGTCTTCATCACCGACGGAGCTGACGACGTGCGAGACCTCCCCTTGTACCTGAACCCCCGCTCCGAGCACCTCTTGGACTGGTTCCACGTCACCATGCGCATCACCGTCCTGGGCCAGCTAGCCAAGGGCCTCCGAGCGCCTCCACCGCACGGCGACGGTGACGAGGAGGAGGGCGAGGAGGACTTCGTCGACGTTGACGTCGCTCGGGAGCTGGAGCGGCTCAAGTGGTTCCTGTGGCACGGAAACGTCTTCCGGGCCCTGGATGCGATCGAGGGCCTGGCCGACGATCTCTTCCGGTGGGACCCCGAGCCGGAGCGAGCGAAGCTGCTCAAGGCCGTGGCGGAGTTCGACGGCTACATCCGGGCCAACGCCTCGTCCATTCCGAGCTACGCCGAGCGCTACCTGGCCGGCGAGCTCATCTCGAGCGCCTTCGTCGAGGCGACGGTGAACCAGGTGATCAGCAGGCGGATGGTCAAGAAGCAGGCCATGCGCTGGACGCCGCAGGGCGCCCACCTTCTCCTGCAGGTGCGAACGAGAGTGCTCAACGGCCAGCTCGCCGCCGACTTCCGCCGCTGGTACCCGTCATTCGCGCAGGTCGCGGATGGCCAGGAGGTTGCTGCCTAGCTCCCACGGTTTCCCCCGGTCTCCCCGCACAGGCCTGTTCCTAGCTTTCCGAC
The DNA here is from genome assembly GCA_046262035.1 of Acidimicrobiales bacterium. Taxonomy (GTDB): domain Bacteria; phylum Actinomycetota; class Acidimicrobiia; order Acidimicrobiales; family AC-14; genus JBHENM01. Next base: position 12,760 of record JBHENM010000421.1, read on the forward strand.
GAGGGTTTACTCAACCATCCACCCTCCGGTCCCGACGGCCGCGTAGCTTCGCCTTGCTTCCCCGGCACGGTCGATCAGGTAAGGGGGAAGCATGGCGACAAGCGAGGCCGTCGAGGCGAGCAGGCCGGAGCCGACCAGCGAACGACCGAGGCGCCGGTTGGTCAGGGGCGACGGACGCCCTCCCTATGACGAGGAGGAGCTCCAGCGATTCTTCACCCTCGCTCCGACGGACGTTGCGTTCGTTGCCGGAACGCGCAGCGACCGCAACCGCCTGGCCCTCGCCTTGCTCCTGACGTGGGCGCGCGCTGAGCGCAAGCTCGCCTCCGACCCGGCCACGCTGCCGACGGAGGTCGTCGCCACCGTCGCCCGTCAGCTCCGGCTCACCCCAGAGGTTCTCGCTGGCTATCGCCGCCGGCCCGCGACTCGCAGCGCCCACGTGACCAAGGTCTGCCGAGAGCTGGGCGTCCGCCCCTTCGGGGCCGAGGACGAGCAGGGTTTGAGCGCGTTCGTTGCCGACAAGGTCGCCCACACCGGCAACAGCGCGGCTCTGGTCGACGCCGCCGAGGACTGGCTTTCCCGACAGGGGTTTCTGCGCCCCGCCGGAGAGACGACCATCGAACGGCTCGTGTACGGGGCACGCGCCCAGGCCGAGGGCCGTCTGTTCGCCGACATCGCCGGCCAGCTCGGGCAGGAGCAGCGGCTGGCCCTCGACGCCCTGTGCGCCACCGACGACGGTGAAAGCGTCCTGGCCCACCTTGCCGCTCCACCCCGAGCACCCTCGCCCGCCGCGGTGCTGGCGGAGTGCCAGCGCCTGGCGACGGTGCGGGCCGCGCTCGTCGACGGCGTCGACTGGCACGGTGTCACCCCCAACCGGCGCCGGCAGTGGGCGAGCGTCGCCCGGCGTCTCTACGCCCAAGCCCTGCGCCGCTACCCGCCGGAGAAGCGCCACACAATGCTGCTCGCCTTCCTGACTGTGCGGGCGGAGGAGATGACCGACGCGGTGGTGGAGATGTTCGACGCCCTCGTCGGGCGGGTCTTCAGCCGCAGCGACGACGACCTGGCCGAAGTCAGGCTGGACCAGGCCGACGCCCAGGCAGAAGGCGCCCGACTCTTCCGCGAGGTGGTCGAGATCGTCCTCGACTCCGCCATCCCCGC
>JBHENM010000422.1:0-14548 GCA_046262035.1 Acidimicrobiales bacterium
CCGCCACACCCCAAGAACCGGATGTTCTGCCCGCCCACTCGAGAGGAGCAACGAGATGAACCGGCTACGACGGACGCTGACAGGTGTCGCCCTGGTGGCCGTGGCGATGGCCGGCTGCGGCAACGACGACGGCTCGGCCCCCTCTGCCGCACGCGGCGCCAGCTTCGCCGGTCCGGTGGCGGGCACCGACGCCTTGGTCGGCGTGGTGGTCAATCCCGGCGACCGCCGGGTGATGGCGTAGTCTGCGACGGCAAGACGGTGGGCACCTGGCTCAGTGGCGTCGCCGAGCCCGACGGTGCGGTGGACTGGACCAGCAGAGACGGCGCCCGCCTTCGTGGGCCGATCGCCGACGACGAGCCCATCGGGACGGTCGCGCTTTCTCCGGGCGGACCCCTGCACCCCTTCGAAGCCCCCGCCGTCACCGCCCCCGCCGGCCTCTACCGGGCCTGGGGCGACGTGGATGGGCAGCCGGCGCTGGGGGGCTGGGTGGTGCTGGCCGACGGGCGCCAGCGGGGCGGCGTCCGCACGTCGACGGGGTTCATCGACTCGGAAAGCAACCTCGCCCGCCCCGACAAGCCGGTCACGTCGTTCATCAACCCCGATGTCGATCTCTGACCTCCCCCCAGTCAGCGTCCCACCACGGCCGGGAAACCCGGGGCATCGCCCTCCAGCCGCCGACGTGCAGGGGCCCGGCGGCGCCGGCGGGTGGCGAGCGCAGCCCCGGGGCTGGGACTCGTCGCCCGGATCTCGCCCGGGTCGCCCGCCAGCAGGGCGCCGGCGATCCACGAGTTCTATCAAGGACGACATGGTGGAGACGCTCGCCGCCGGCACCGTGGCCGACGTGCTCGCCACCCGCCGGCGCCGCCGCTTCGTCGGGCGCAGCAACGAGGTGGAGTGGTTCCGCACGGCGCTCGAGGCATCCGATCCGCCGTTCTCCGTGCTCTACCTCCACGGCCCTGGAGGCATCGGCAAGAAGACGCTGCTGGAGATCCTCGGTGACACCGCGCGGGGAGCGGAGCGTCCGTCGTCCACATCGACGGGCGGGATGCCTCCGGCATTGCTGGGCGCCATCGCCAGGGGGCTTCGAGCCCCTGACTGTGGGCCGGCTCATGTCGAAGCCCCGCCGCTACCGTCGAGGTCGGCCTGATAGCTCCCAGCTGCGGCGATGGCGGCCGCGATGGCGGCCGGGGAGGACTGCGCGGGATCATAGGTGACGACGGTGCGGCTTCGGCGCACGCTCGTGGCCGAGGAGACCACCCCGACGAGCTCCTCCACCGCCTCGTCGATGAGCATCCCGCAGCTGGCGCAGTGCATCCCGGTGACCACGAAGCTGGCCACTGCTGGGGTAGGGATACTCACGTGGCCTCGATGGCGCCCGAGTACATGCCCATCCCACACGTGTAGCGCAAGCGGCCCGGGGCCAGCATTCCCAGATCGAGGGTGGTGTCGCCGCTGGCTGGCAGCTGGCGGCCCACCTTCATGCTGGGCACGACGACGGTACGGGTGCAGCCCTGGGTGCCCTGGGTGCGAAACGTGAGCTCCGTCGGTATGCCGGCCTTCACCCGCACCACTGCAGGGCTGTAGCCGGTATCGCGCACCGACACCACCACCCGCTGCACCCCGTCCTCGGACGCGGGCACTGCAGCGGCGGTGTCGGAGGCCGCGGTGCTCGCCGGGCGCCCGGCGACCGACGCCCACACCGTGGCCAGTGTGGTGCTCGAGCCGGACAGGACGAGGCCTGCGTTGATGGAGAGCACTCCGGCGACCAGAACGGCGAGCGCAGCCACCTTGGCCAGCTGGCCCCGGAGGAGGGTGGCCGAGCGACGGGCGGCATAGCCGAGTACCGCGAACAGCGGAGCGGTGCCGATGACGAAGGCGGCCATGATCGCTGCGCCTTCGACAGCTGAGCCGGAGGCGATGGCCAGGAACTCGACGCTGAGGGTGACCCCGCAGGGGATGAGCACCGTGGCCAGGCCCAGCATGGCCGGGGCGCCGGCGCTGGCCGAGCGGGCGTTGCGTCGAACCAACCGGGCCCAGCGTTGCGGGGGCTGGGGCACGAGCCGGGCGAAGGCCCGGAACCCCAGGAGATGTGCGGCCATGGCCACCATCAGCACTCCGGCGGTGATCTGGATGAAGGCCCGGGTTCGGAACCCGATCTGCACAGCATCGCCGAGGAGCCCCAATCCGGCGCCCAGCACGGTGTGCGACACCAGCTTGCCGGCGAGGAACCCGCCGACCGGAATGGCGTCATCGAGGCGAGCAGCCCGGCGCATGGCGGCCGTCGCGGTCTCGGGATACTCGTCGGCGCCCACGACTGTCGACCCGGGCTGGCGCCGAGCGACCAGTCCGGTGAGCAGGCCGCCCTGCACCGCGGCGCAGGAGGCGCCGCCCGCGATCAACCCGGTGATGAACACGCCCCAGAGCGTCATCTCACACCCCTTGTTCCTGCGGCGGTGTCCGCGGTGGTCCGCTGCGTCCCCATGCCGATCGTGCGCTCGCCCGCGTAACCGGTTCCGAGCTGCGATTGGGGTAGGCGGCCCAGACGTCCGGGCGTCATCCCGGCGGGGCCGAAGTCATGGCGGCCGAAGTCATGGTGGCGGAGCCCATCCGGGCACGCGCGGCGGTCGAACGTTTTCATCTCATCTCCGATCCGAGGTGGTAACCACCTCGACAAGTGCCTGGTCTGGACGGGTTCGATGCCGAGAATCGGCACCGAGGGCGCGGCTGTCCTAGGCCAGGCGAGGAGGACGTTCGAGACCGAGGGCGAGGAGCAGGCCAAGGCCTCGCTCTCGCCTGGAGCGGAGGAGCTCCCACGCGAACAGAACGAAGAGGCTGAAGGCCACCAGCAGGGCGGCGCAGCCCGATCCCTTGACCACCATGGCGGGGCCGCAGTCCTGGCACGCCATTGCCGGCATGGCGACGACTAGGGGAATCCCGGTCAACACGACGAGGACGACCAGCGCGATGAGGAGACCCTTCTTCATCCCTGGGCAACATAGCAGTGCCCGCCCCCGACGTGCGGTCCCCTCCTCGGGTGGGGTAGCGCACCCCACCGGGGGTGGGGTAGACTGAGCGGCATGATGAAGAGCGAACACCGGTCGGCCGTCCTCAACCGGCTCAAGACCGCCCGTGGCCATCTCGATGCCGTCGTCCGCATGGTCGAAGACGAAACCTATTGCCCGGAGATCATGAAGCAGCTCTCCGCGGTGCAGGGGTCCCTTGAGCGCGCCAACCGCATCGTGCTGCGCAACCACCTGGAGACGTGCGTGGCTGCGGCCATGCAGTCGGGGCGGACGTCGGAGATCGTCGACGAGCTGATGGAGGCGCTGCGCTACGACAAGATCGCCATGGGCCCGGGCGCCGAGCTGGAGCTGGACGACGCAGCCATAACGAGCCGATGAGGCAGCAGACCGCCTCCCGGCCCGAGCCCGGCGCCGACGAGCTGACGGACCTGGAGCTGACGGTGTCGGGGATGACGTGCGGCTCCTGTGCGGCGCGGGTGCAGCGCACTCTGGCCAAGCAGCCCGGGGTGAAGGGGGCGGAGGTCAATTTCGCCATCGCCCGGGCCAACGTCCGCTTCGACCCGGCGCAGGTGTCGGTGGAGGACCTGGTCGCCTCCACCGCCAAGATGGGCTACGCCCTGGCTCCCGTTAAGGCGGACGAGGACACCAACGATGGCGACGCCGAGGCCAAGGTGCAGTCGATGTGGCTCCGCCGCGTGCTGGTGGCCTGGCCGCTGGGGCTCACCGTGCTGGTGCTCTCACTGTTCTACATGGACGACCCGTGGGCCCGGTGGGGTGCCTTCGCCCTGACCGTGCCCGTACAGTTCTGGGCCGGGTACCCGTTCCTGCGCCAGGCGGCCATGCGGGCCAGGGCCTTCCAGGCCAGCATGGACAGCCTCATCGCCATGGGCACCCTGGCCGCCTTCTGGTTCTCGGCCTACCAGGTGGCCTTCGGACCGCACCATTCGGACCACTACTTCGACACCTCGGCGCTGATCATCGCTTTCCTGCTCCTGGGTCGGTACTTCGAAGCCCGGGCCAAGGGACGGGCCTCCAGCGCCATCCGCAAGCTGCTGGAGCTGGGCGCCAAGGAGGCCCACGTCCTCGTCGACGGCGAGGAGCGCACGCTTCCCGTCGACCAGGTCCGGGTCGGTGACCTGCTGCGGGTCCGGCCCGGGGAGAAGGTCCCCGTCGACGGGGTGGTGACCGAGGGCGCCTCGGCGGTGGACGAGTCGATGCTGACCGGCGAGTCGGTGCCCATCGACAAGGGGCCCGGCGACAAGGTGGCGGGCGCCACCCTCAACACCCAGGGCGTCCTCACCGTGCGGGCCACCGCGGTCGGGTCGGACACCGCCCTGGCCCAGATCGTGCGCCTCATCGAGCAGGCCCAGGGGGCCAAGGCCCCGGTGCAGGCCCTGGCCGACCGCATCTCGGGCATCTTCGTGCCCGTCGTGGCCCTCATCGCCGTGGCCACGCTCGCCGGGTGGTGGCTGATCGGCGGCGACCCGACCAAGGGCCTGGTCGCCGCGGTCGCGGTGCTGATCATCGCCTGCCCCTGCGCCCTGGGACTGGCCACGCCCACCGCCATCCTGGTCGGCACCGGCCGGGGGGCGTCCATGGGCGTGCTCATCAAGGGCGGCGAGGTGCTGGAGCGCTCCAAGCGCATCGATACAGTCGTGTTCGACAAGACGGGGACCCTGACCAAGGGCCAGATGGCTCTCACCGACGTGGTGGCCGAGGCCGGCGTCGACGAGCGGGAGCTCCTGCGCCGGGCGGCCGCGGTGGAGGAGGGTTCCGAACATCCCGTGGGGCGAGCCGTGGTGGACGGTGCCCATGAGCGTGGCCTGCTTGTGCCCGCAGCGACCGCGTTCTCTTCGGTCGCCGGCCACGGCGTGCGGGCCATGGTGGAGGGGGTCATGGTCCACGTGGGCCGGCGGAAGCTGGCCGCCGAGGCCGGTCTGGCCCTCGACCCCGCCCTGGAGGAGGTCGCCGCCTCCATGGAGGCCGAGGGCCGAACCGCGGTCTTCGCCGGGTGGGACGGCCGGGTGCGCGGAGTCCTGGCCGTGGCCGACACCCTCAAGGACGACGCCCCCGGCGCAGTCGAGGCCCTTCGCCGTCTCGGCGTCGGGGTGGTCATGATCACCGGGGATAACCGTCGCACGGCGGAGTCCATCGCCGCCCAGGTGGGCATCGACCGGGTCCTAGCCGAGGTCCTGCCCGCCGACAAGGTGGGGGAGGTCCGTCGTCTGCAGGACGAGGGCCGAGTGGTGGCCATGGTCGGCGACGGCATCAACGACGCGCCGGCCCTGGTCGCCGCCGACCTGGGCATCGCCATCGGCACCGGGACCGACGTGGCCATCGAGTCCTCCGACATCACGCTGCTGTCGGCCGACCTGCACGGCGTCGCCACCGCCACTCTGCTGTCCCGGCGGACGTTCCGCACCATCCTGCAGAACCTCGGGTGGGCCTTCGGCTACAACGTGGCCCTCATTCCCCTGGCCGCCGCCGGCCTGCTGAACCCCATCATCGCCGGCGCAGCCATGGCCACATCCAGCGTCTCGGTCGTCACCAACAGCCTGCGCCTGGCCCGCTTCCGCGGCGTTCGGGGCTTGGCATCATCGAGCGACCCGCAGCCCGCAGTTCTGCCCGCGGTCCCGGCGTCGGCCCCTCCGAGCACACGGCAGATCCCCCAACCGGTCCCGGTTGTGTCGCAGGGCCGTGAGCCCCTGGGGACCCAACCCGTAGAGACCCGAGCCGCTGATGCGGCGCGACCGATCGGCTCGGTCGAGTCTTCGGCCAACCCCTCGGTGTTCGGCCAGCCGGTGACCTTTGTAGCTACCGTACGTTCGGCCACGGGCCGGGTGCTGACCGGCGACGTCGTCCTTCGCGACGGCAGCGCGCCGCTGGCACGCGTCCCGCTCGGCCACGACGGCACCGTCGTGGTCACTGTGGCCTCGCTCGGCGCCGGCGAGCACGCCATCGCCGCCGACTACTCCGGAGATGACCGCTTCGCGCCGAGCTCGGTGCAGATGACCCAGACCGTCGAGCGTGCTGCCGCGGCGCTGCGGATGGCCTCGTCGCCGAACCCCTCGGCCTTCGGTCAACCGGTGGCCATTCTGGCCAGCGTCCGTGGCCCGGACGGCTCGCCGGGGCCGACCGGGCAAGTCCGCTTCTCCCTCGCGGGGGGAAGCGAGGAGCCGGTCATCCTCGACGACACCGGCAACGCCACCCTCAATGTCGTCGCCCCGGGCGTGGGCAGCGTGGCGGTCACGGCAACCTACGACGGCGATGACAACTTCCTGCCCGCCAATGGCGCCCTCACCCAGATGGTGCGGGTGCCCACGACGACCATCGTGTCGTGTGAGCCCAATCCGTCGTCCTTCGGGGAGGGCGTCACCGTCACCGCCAAGGTTGGCGCCGCCGGCTCCAGCGTCCCCACCGGCTCCATCACCTTCACCGTCGGCGACACCGTCATCGCCACTGAGCCCCTCGACGGGAACGGCCGGGCATCGGCCGCGACCGCCGGTCTCGAGCCCGGAACGGGGGCGGTGACGGCGTCCTACAGCGGCGACGCATTCTTCGCGCCCAGCTCAGCGGCCGTGCTCCAACGCGTGGCTCGGGCCACCACCACGATTGAGGTCCGTCCCATCCAGGGGCTATCCGACGGCGAAGGGCTGTCCAGCCGGCGCAGCTCCTAGCCGTCACCGCTTCGTTCCATCACTGTCATCCAACGTCACGGGGGGTCGCGTTGAACATCTGGAGTGTGTTTGTCACCGGTCTCTTCGCCGGGGGCGCGTCGTGCGCCGCCGTCCAGGGCGGGCTGCTGGCCGGAGCGGTGGCCCGGCGTCAGCGCACCGAGACGCCGGACTCGACCGACCTTGGAGCCGACGGCGAGCCGGCCGCCGTCGCCGTGCCCGATCCGCACTACGAGGCAGCTGCCACCGCGGACGTCGAACCAGCCGGCCAGGGCAGCCGGGGTGGCGTGGGGGTGCTGGCCCGGCCCGTCGCGCCCTCCCTGATCGACGACGCCGCTCCCGTGGCCGGCTTCATGGTCGGCAAGCCCGTGTCCCACGTCGCCTTCGGGGCGCTGCTCGGGCTCTTCGGCGCCGCTCTGCAGTCCAACTTCCGGGTGCGGGCTGTCAGGAGGCGCGAGAAATGACAGCGGCCATGCGCAACGCCGTGTCAGCGCAGGGGCCGATCCAGAAGACCAGCGTTCGTCCAGGGCGGCGATCGGCCGCTGAGAGGCTGGGGCGACATCGCCGCACGGACCGTCGTCGTCCGCTCAAGGCATCTCGGACCGGGCAGAGTGGGGGAAAGGCGACCCCGAGCGGGTGGTACATCGAGCTAGCCAAGAACGAGCGTGGCCCCAAGCGCTCCGGCGCCGGTTGGGCGGCGTGCATCGACGAAGGAAGCTAAAGCGGCGAGTCAGGGCGGAACCCTTTCCAACAACAAACACAAGCACGGCGCCCTTCGCATCGCCGCCCGCGCATACGCGTGGCCACAGAACGCCTCACGATCACGACGAGGGCGGGAAGCATGGGATCGGGGGAATGCATCGCCGGATCGGCGGGTTTCCCGTCCGTGAGTGCCGGACCGGCTAGGAACGACGAGAGCAATCGCAACGCCTTCACCGCCTACGTCGTGCCCGAGATCGACGTCCTGTTGCGGGTGGCGCACACGCTGGTGGCCCGGCCGGCCGACGCCGAGGACCTGGTCCAGGACACCTTGCTGCGGGCGTTCGGGGCGATGGAGTCGTTCGACGGGAGACATCCCCGGGCCTGGCTGCTCACGATCATGCGCAATGCCCAGATCAATCGAACTCGCCGGCGCCGGCCCGAGCTTCTGGACGACCCCGACGCGGCGATGGGGCAGCTAGCGGACGACGAGGACGCTCGGACGGGGCCCGAAGCGGTCGTCGTCGGCGAGGCCTTCGACGGGGTGGTGGCCGAGGGCCTGGAGTCACTCTCCGACCGCCTTCGGCGCGTCGTCGAGCTGGTTGACGTGGACGGGCTCAGCTATGCGGCGGCGGCCGAGGTGCTCGGCGTCCCTGTGGGCACGGTAATGAGCCGCCTGCACCGGGCCAGGGTCCGACTTCGGGACCGGCTGGCGGCGGCCGGGCTGGCACCGAGGAGGGGGGGACAGTGAGGAGCTGGATGCGCCGGCGCGGCGGCGGCCCTGAGGCGACCTGCGCAGAGGTCGCCCGCGTTCTGCAGAGCTACCTGGACGGCCAGGTGGACGAGATGACGGCCCGCCGCGTCGCTCGCCACCTCGAGGCGTGCCGCCGCTGCGGGCTGGAAGCGCGTACCTACGAGGCGATCAAGCAGGTCCTCGCCCGGCGGAAGACCGACGTCGATACCGACGCCCTGGAGCGGCTGCGGTCCTTCGGCGAGTTGCTCGTCGAGCAGGGGCCGCCGGAAGAGGCCGGGGAGCCCGCGTGACGCTCGTGGCCCCCGTGCGCCAGGCGAGGCCGGTTTCCGTCGCGCCGGGTCGCGCCTGACGGCTGCTGGTGTTCCCGACCGCACCAGCAGCCGGAGGCGACCGAGCCGAGCGTCGGCGTGAGACCCACGGAACAGACCGCCGCTCCGGCGGGTTTCCGGCGCATGGTCGAACGTGCAGACGCAGTGGTGATCGGAATGGGGGTCGGCGGCGAGGAGGTGGCGGGACGCCTTGCCGGAGCCGGCCTCGACGTGGTGGGCGTGGAGCAGGAGCTGGTCGGCGGGGAGTGCCCCTACTGGGGCTGCGTCCCGTCGAAGATGGCCATCCGGGCCGCCAACGCGCTGGCCGAGGCCCGACGGGTGCGGGCGCTTGCCGGAGACGCATCCGTGAGCCCGGACTGGGCACCGGTCGCCCGGCGGATCCGTGACGAGGCCACCGACGACTGGGACGACCGCGTCGCGGTCGAGCGGTTCGAGGCCAAGGGCGGGCGCTTCATCCGCGGGCGCGGGCGCATCCTCACCCCCGGGCGGGTGCTGGCCGGCGAGCGGGAGATCGAGGTCGGCCGGGCGGTGGTGGTGGCGACCGGCACCCGGCCCTCGGTTCCCCCCATCCCCGGGCTGGGCGACATCCCCTACTGGACCAACCGCCAGGCGCTCGAGGCCAAGGAGCTCCCGTCGTCACTGGTCGTGCTGGGGGGCGGCGCGGTCGGGGTGGAGCTGGCCCAGGCCTTCGCCCGCTTCGGCGTCCGGGTGAGCGTCGTCGAGGTGGCCGAGCGACTTCTTCCCCAGGAGGAGCCGGAGGCGGGCGAGCTGGTGGCCGAGGTGCTCCGGGGCGAGGGGATCGACGTGCGGGTCGGCGTGGGGGCCGCCGAGGTGCGCCGCGACGGCTTGCGCCACGCGGTCAGCCTGGGCGACGGGGGGGTCGTCACCGGCGAGCAGGTACTGGTGGCGACGGGCAGGCGGGCCGACGCGGCAGCCGTCGGGCTCGACGCGGTGGGCGTGGCCGCGGACGCCGCTGCCGTGCCCGTCGACGCCCACCTGCGGGTGTCCGAGGGCATCTGGGCGGTGGGCGACGTGACGGGCAAGGGCGCCTTCACCCACGTCGCCATCCACCAGGCCCGCATCGCCGCGGCCGACATCCTGGGCCGGCCGCACGAGCCGGCGGACTACCGCGCCGTCCCCCGGGTGACCTTCACCGACCCGGAGGTCGGCGCCGTCGGGGCTGAGCGAGGCCCAGGCTCGCGCCGGGGGGATCCCGGTGCGCATCGGACGGGCGAGGGTGGGGTCCTCGGCCAGGGGCTGGATCCACAAGGCCGGCAACGAGGGGTTCGTGAAGCTGGTCGCCGACGCCGAGGCGGGGGTGCTGGTCGGGGCGACGTCGGTGGGGCCGGCGGGCGGGGAGGTGCTGGGCCTACTGGTCCTCGCCGTTCACGCCCGGGTGCCCATCGCCCTGATGCGGGAGATGATCTACGCCTACCCGACGTTCCACCGGGCGGTGGAGGACGCGCTGGGGGACCTCGGGTGATCGGCGCGCCCTGGGTTCGCATCCGGAGCGCCACCGGGCGTCCCGTTCCCGGTCCGGCCGCCGGCGAAGGGGTGAACGCAACCGAGGTGGACCCATCCCCAACGCGAAGGAGGCATCGATGAAGGTTGCCATCGTCGTCCTGTCCGACAACGAGCGCCACGAGGGCCTCGGGCGCGTGGTCAACGCCATGATCGCCACGAAGGAGCTCCACGAAGGCGGCGACGAGGTGAAGCTCATCTTCGACGGCGGCGGCACGGTGTGGCCCGGCGAGCTCTCCAAGGACGACCATGGCGCGCACGCGCTGTGGGAGTCGGTGCGCGAGGTGGTGAGCGGCGCCTGCAGCTACTGCGCCGACGCCTTCGAGGCCAGGGCAGGCGTGGAGCAGGCGGGGGTGAAGCTGCTCGACGAGTACAAGCGGCACCCGAGCTTCCGGTCGCTCCTCCACGACGGCTACCAGGTGATCACGTTCTGAGGGACCGGTCGTGGGGTGTGGGAAGAGTCCGGGGTGCGAGGTGGAGGACCGCGGTCGACGGGCAAGACTCCGGGGAGTGAAGGTTCGGTGACGGGGGAGAGCCCCGAGGGCGTTCACGCCTCCCACGCCGGCCGGCTCGTCGCCGCCGCGCTGGCCTGCGCGCTCTTCGTGCTCCTCGCCATCGTCCTCGAGGTCGTCGGGGGGCTGGCGGCCAACTCCGAGGTTCCCGACTGGGCAGCGAGCACCGTCCCCGTCGGCTGGCCGACGGTCCTGCGGGTCGGATGGTGGCTCCTGGTCGGGGCGGCGGCGGGCGGCTACCGCCTGCTGCTGGCCCGGGCGGGGCTTCCCCAGTCCCGTTGGGCGACGGTGGCGTCGGTGGCGCCGTTCGTCCTCTTCGCCGCCGGCGTCGCCACCGGGGCGGGGTGGGCGACCTGGCACTGAGCCATCGGCCATGGCGAGGCCGTCAGGGCACGATCCTCGTATGGGGAAGGTAGGCGGCCCAGGCGAACCAGAAGGTGTCCACGTGCTCCACCGCGACGAGCTGGCCGCCGGCGAGCGGTCCCTCGACCGCCCGCCCCAAGATGTCCCAGCGGCTCCCCGTCTCCTCGTCCTCGAAGCCGTCGCCCGCCGGGCGGAACTGCAACCGGCGCCCGTCCAGGGTCGGGTCGAAGACCCCGGTCGCCCCTACGTCTCTTCCGTCGCCGACGGACGCCGCGTCGAGGGCCGAGGCGGTCCCAGGTTTGAGCCAGACGCTCACCGCTCGCCCGTCCACCAACGCCTCGACCACCCTCCGGCGCTTGAGGGCCTCGACGACCACCGCCACCGCCTCCGTCGCCCCGCGGATGCCGACGATGCGTGCCTTGGCGGCCAGACGCCCGTCCACCTTGCCCTCGAACAGGAACGGGGAGGTCCGCACGTCGTCGTAGCCCGGGTAGGGGTTGCGGCCGTAGGCGCGGCGGTGCCCGGTGTCGCGGCTGAGCACCCAGGCCCCGGGATGCGCTCGGCGGAAGTCGGCCCACGAGACGGTGGCCACGGGATGGGCCTCGAGGCGGCTCCCGGTGAGGGCGCCGGCCACCGCCTGGCCCAAGAAGTGCGCCCACAGCGACTCGGTCTGGCGGTCGTACATGACCAGGGCCGAGCTGTAGAGGCGCCCGGAGGTGCCGAAGTCCAGCACCCGCTCTCCGAGGCGGCGGTCGAAGGCGATGGCCGAGTTGCACAGGGGGCAGTAGGTGACGGCCACCGGGGTGCCGCCCACCGTGTCGTTGACGATCTCGTGCCAGGTGAGGATCTGCACCGGGTACGCCCGGGCCTCCCCGCCCACCACCAGGGCCAGCACGGGCTCGCGGTCGGCCAGCCATCCCACGTCGCCCACGCGCTGGAAGCGGGGCCGCTCGATGGCGGGGATGCCGTCGGGAGGCGGGCCACCCGAGACGAGCTCCTCGGGGTCCACGAGCGGGGCAGGGAGCCGGGGGTCGGCGGCGTGGCGCAGGGCGGAGGGGACCTCCTCGCGGGCCGTCGTCTCCACCTGGGGGAGGGCCACGCTGGGGCCGTCGTCGCCGTCCGTGCCCGCCGCCCGCCCACGACTCGCGGTCGACCCCTCGGCGCACGCCGCCAGGCCGATGGCGGCAACCCAGACCAGGGCCATCGCCCGCTGGCCCCTCACCGACGGGGCCTTCTGGGGCGAGCTGCCGCTGCCCACCCGTGCCCAGCCGGGGAGGACGGGCGGCCACGAACGGCGAGGGCCATCTCGTCTCCGTCCGGGCGACCCACCGCGCTCAGGAGCGGAAGCTCACCGGGGCGAGCACGGGCACCGGGCAGTTCACCGTGAACACCGTCCCGTTCGTGTCGGGCGCCCCCGGGAACTCCTCCAGCTCGCCCGCGTCGCGGGCCCGGTGCACCTCGGTCTGGCTGGTCAGCACACGCGGGGCGCGGCCGTCGCGCCAGCGGTAGGCGAAGTGGTCCCAGTAGGGGCTCCACGCCGCCTCCCCGGCGTCGAAGTCGAACGCCGAGGGCTGAAAGCCCATGGGCCCGGGCCCCTCGATGCCGTTGAGGAAGACGTTGGTGCGCCCCGTCGCCCCCGCCCGGGAGGGCCCGTCCTGGAGGGCGGGGGCGAAGGAGGTGTTGGTCATGGTTGCCATGGGCGCCATGGAGTGGTCGGTCACGAAGTAGCGGCTGGCCGGGAAGCACTGGTTGAGCTTGAAGGTGACCCGCATGGCCGAGGTGTCGGGGGGCTCGAGCAGCTGGCCGGGGCCGAGGTAGGCCTTGCGTTCGGCGTCCGCGGGCAGCTCGGCGGTCGACCACTTCACCAGCGCGGCGTTGAGCACGATGTTGGTGCGCTCCACGCTCAGCGCGCCGGCGGCCCGAGCCGCCTCGACGTCGGCCACCGACGAGAGGAGGCGGGGGCTCCCGCTCCAGCGCACCCGGTGGAGCGTCCACGCCGGGGTGTAGTCGGGATGCCCGGGCTCCGAGGACAGGACGGTGGCCTGGCCCTGCGCCCCGTTCTCCACCACATAGGCGGCGCCGGAGAGGCCGGCCGCTGAGCCCGGTGATCCTCGGGACCCACACCAGCCTCTCCCGTTCGGCGAAGGCCCGGTCGGAGGCGTCGGTGCGCACGAAGTAGACGTCGCGGCCGTCGACCGCGCCCTTGTGCAGCCGCAGGGTGACGAAGCCGAAGTCCCCCTCCCAGTCCCGGGAGGTCAGGGCGAAGTCGACCACCTCCCCGATGATGGCCCGGGCCTCCTCCTTGGCCTGGCCGGGCGAGGCCAGCGAGGTCGACGGCCCCGACACCGCCGGCTCGTCGTCGTCCGCGCAGGCGGCCAGCACGGCTGGCGCCGCGGCCCCCAGCAGTCCCAACCCCACTCCCCGTCGGGAGACCCAGCCCAGGAACTCTCTGCGGCTCTGGCTCGCCGCCGACACCATCGATGACCCCTCCACCCGCGGACCTCCCCCTCTGAGCACGGACGGCTCGGGAACCCGGCGAGTGGTGCGGTTCATTCCATGCGGCGAAGGGGGGAGATGAATGCTTACCCCAGGCCATCACGTCGCTGACGTCCTGCCCGTTTACCGCAGGTGTCCCGCAGCCAGCTCCTCGGCCCACAGGCGGAGCCGGACGGTGGCCAGCGTCGGCGGGCGGCGCCTGTCGAGGCGGGCGAGGGAGGCCTTGATCCTGCGCAGCAGCTCGGCATCGCCCCGGCAGTCCCGGCACTCATCGAGATGGCGTCGGACCGACCTGGACTCGCCCGGCCCGAGCTCACCGTCGAGCCACGTCTCGACGCGCCGGCGAATGCGACGGTGGGCCACGCTGAGCACATCGGGAAAACCCGCCACGAACCGGGGCCATTCCGTCGGCGGTCGAAACCTCGCCGGGGCTGCCCTCGTCTCCACGGCGCCCCACATAGGCCTTCAGCCGCCCAGGCGCCGTGGCGATCAGCGCGCCTGTGCCGCTGGCCGTCATGGCCCGAATCGACAGCCGTTCTGGCCGTGATCGCCGTGACATACCTCGTGCTCATGGACTCTCAGCGTCACCTTCGATGCGACGCGACGCCGTTGGTCGTCGGGCTTGGTCGTTCTGGCGACGGGCACCGTCGTGCCCCGGCGGTCACGGCGACGGCCCTCACCCTCGTCGGCTGGGGTCTCGCCGTGCTGCTCACGCGTCAGGGCCCCTTCCCCGACGAGCGAGAAGCTGCCACGTTTCTCGTCGGCGCCGGACTCGGTTTGCTCGCGTGCGCGTCGTCGCCCGGGCGCGGCTCCCGGCCGACAAGTCAGAGAGGGCTCGACGGTCCTCGTCGTCGGCGGAGCGGCCAGCCCGCCGGAGCTGAGCGGCGAGTCTCCACAGATTTCGCCGGCCTGCGTGCGGGACGGAGCGAAGCGCTCCGTGCGCGTGGTCGCTCGCCGCTGCCGGCGTCGAGCCTCCATTGACGATCGGGACCACGAGCGAGATGCCTGAGGGAGTCCGAACCGAGACGTCGTGCCGGGGACGTCACCGTCCTAGGCCACCGACGAGGGGCGTCTTCATCGCCCAGCGGAACCGGTCGGCGCCCTCGTAGGCGGGTCCCACCGCCAGTTGTGCGATCGAGGTGGAGTACGTCGGATAGACGTGGACCACGCTGGCGAG
>JBHENM010000423.1:0-21791 GCA_046262035.1 Acidimicrobiales bacterium
CGCCGTGAACCACACGGTCAGCGGCGTGCGCGTCTTGTCGAAGATCGTCCCCGCCGTCACCGACGTCGCCGAGCGGCACGATGCGCAGCGGAGCCGACCGTCGCCCAGCCGCCACCCGCCCGCCTGCGCGCAGGCCGGGCACACGAACCCGTTGGGCCATCGAAGCCACTCCAGGTAATCCAGGCAGTCGTCGTCGGTGGCGAACCACGACCGCAGCTCGCCGACCGACCTCGGGTAGTCCCGGCCAGCCACCGGAACAGTGCTCACGGCCGCAGACCCTACCGACCATCAAGTCCGGCTAAGTGGATACCCCCAATACGGCTAATCGGGTGATACGTCCATACGCCGGGGCGGCGAGCCCCGATAGCCGCTCCCAGGCGCGGCCGTTCAGTCAGGCGAGGGGGCCGATCGCGGAGGCACAGGGGCGCCGGCAAGTCGTTCAAGGGCGACGTGAAGAAGCCCTCGTGCTCCGCGGCATGAACTCGAAGCACACCCTCGACCAACGGAAGTTGTCGATGTCGCAGGGCTCTCGATCAGCCGGGGGCGCCGCGGTGGGAATACGGCAAGGTGAGCGGGAGCCGGCACAACCCCGAGGGTGTTGGAGGCGACCGACTTGGAATCTGGCGCCGATACGACGGGTTCCCCCTCGAACGAAAGGAGCAGCGGATGCCGAGAGCCCTGTGGAAGGGAGAAGTGATCGCCGAGAGCGACGACGTGGAGGTGGTCGACGGGTACAGCTACTTCCCGGCTGACGCCGTCGACCACCGCTACCTGCAGCCAAGCGACCACCGTTCCATCTGCCCGTGGAAGGGCACCGCCCGCTACTACGACATCGTCGTCGACGGCGAGGTGAATCCAGCGTCGGCGTGGGACTACCCCGAGCCCAGCCGGCGGGCGGCGCCGCTCGTCGGTGGGCGCATCGGCTTCTGGCGCGGAGTGACGATCGAGCGGGGAGTCCCGACCGAAGCCCACGGCCGGCCTGGCGCGCTCCGCCGAATCGCGGAACGCCTTCGGTAGCAGTCACGTGCCGCCACGGGCGCCATCCGTTCCCTCGGCGATCAGCCGTTCCGGGGAATATGCCGACATTGCCGTTGGGTTCCTGCGTCGTGCACATCGCTCGTTGGTGGCTGACAATCCTGCTGCTCTCCATGGGGGTGGCACAGCTCAGCGACTTCGGTGGCTTTGCCGACGTGCTCGCGTCCTATCACGCCTTCCCCGAGGGGTCCGCGCTTCCAGTGGCGTTGGCCATCGCGGTCGCGGAGATGGCGGCTGGTCTCGGCCTGATCGCGGGCGGGAAGTCCCGCCGGGTCGGGGCCATCGTGGCCGTCGGCGTCGCCGTCGTCTGGAGCGTCCTCGGGGTCCAGGCCTTCGCCCGAGGCCTGGACCTCAGCAATTGCGGCTGCTTCGGAGTGCATCTGCCCCAGCGGCTGTGGTGGGGCGTCCTGGTCCAGGACGCAGCCTTCCTCGCCTCGACCCTGTGCGTATCCAGGGCCGTGAGACCGGGGGCCACCATCCCCGCAGTCCCCGACGTGCCCACGCTGACCGTGCCCAATCCGACCATTCGGGCTGCCGATCCGCTCGCCGGCGGTTCGTCGCTCCGAGAGAACTCCCCGACCCGCCAATTGAGGAGATGACATGCCCCTGACGCCGCCGACCGCCATCGTCGCGGTCTCTGACACCGACTTCGACCGCGAGGTGCTCGCCTCACCCGTGCCCACGCTGGTCGACTTCTGGGCCTCGTGGTGCGGGCCGTGCCACTGGGTCGCGCCGCAGCTCGAGCGCATTGCCGCAACCGACGACCGGGTCCGCATCGCCAAGCTCAACGTCGATGAGAACCGGGCGACTGCGTCTCGCTTCGGGGTCATGTCGATCCCCACGCTCGCTCTGTTCGTGGGGGGCGTGGAGCGCACCCGCATCGTCGGCGCCGCCGACAGCGGAACGATCATGGCCGAGGTGGAGCCGCACCTGCCGCAGTAGCCGAAAGAACTCGCCTGCGCCGGCTGGAGAGCCATTCCCAGAGGGCCCATCCCACCAGGGACGCGCACCAGACCGGCCAGTCGTAGAGCCAGTCCGCATCGAAGGCGAGGAAGAACGCCATCCCGCCCACGACCAGGACGGACGACCCGTCGCCGGCGTCGAGATCTGGACGCCCTCGGGCCACGAGGCGCGCCGTCAGGAGGCCGAGGCCGCTGCCGACCAGGAAGGCGGCGGCTTCTCGCTCGTCGGGCAGAGGGCCGTGGCGGGTTAGCATGACCGCCGCGCCCCAGCCGATCAACGTGAGGCGGTGGCGGTGAGCCGGGGGTTGCGACCGAGCAGCGCCGCGGCCAGAGCGAGGGACCCGAAGAGCAGAGGCGTCGCGTCGAACGTAACGTCGAGAGGCCCGAGGAGCGCGGCATAGACCAAGGCTCCAAGACCAAGGACGGCTGCGGACCAGGGCACGGGAAGCAGCGTGCCACAGGACGCGACGGTGGCACGTTCAGCTCTCCTCGGGCCGACGGTCGCGGATCGAACAGTCCTGAATACGGCGGCGCTCGCAGGGTGTTCCACCCATCATCGGGCAGGCCGCCGCCGTCTCCAGGCAGCCAGTTCGCGGCCACGGTCCACCGGCGGCCTGCCCGCAGGTCGACCGTTGCCAGCGTGGCTGGCCCGAACCGGAGGGACGATGTCCATGCCAACCTGCTCCAACGGTCCGCCGTCGTCGCGAGCCGGCTCACTCCGGTGAGCGGCGAATTGGCAGCGTGGGGGCCGTGGGCGTATCTGGCGCTCATGGCCGTCTCGGCGGGCGAGTCCAGCGCGCTGGTCGGCCTGGTCGTGCCGGGCGAGACCTTCGCTTGCTGGCCGGTGCCCTCTCAGCCCGGGGCGACCTGGTCCTCGCCTGGGTCATCGCCACAGTTGTGGTGGGCGCCGGCGTCGGCGACAGCATCGGGTACGCCCTCGGCCGCCATTTCGGCGGATGCCGCGATCATGGGTGGCTGAGGCGGGCCTGGTCGTGCCAGCGCATGTCGCGGGTTCGGGGCTTCCCGGACTGGACCACCATGGGGGGTGGACGATCTTTCTCGGCCGGTTCGTGGGCTTCGCCCGCCCTCTCGCCCCCTTCGCAGCCGGTGCGGCTGGCATGCGGTACCGGCTCTTCCTGTTGAGCAACGTCGCCGGCGCCGTCGTCTGGGGCACGGCCGCGGTGCTCGCCGGCTACTTCCTCGGCCCCGCGGTCGAGCGCAGCCTGCGCGTGGGCGGCATCGGGCTGGCTGTCGTCATCGGCCTGGCGGTCCTCGGCGTCGTCATGTGGAGGAGGAGGAGGAGGCCGGCGCTGCACCCGCGGTTGGGTGATCCTGTCGGTGATCGAGGCACTGGGGCTCCTGCATCACGGCTACCGGCGCCAGTTCTCCGGTGATCCGGGTACCACGAGCTCGACGATCGGCCCCTCGCCGAACAGGCGGGGAACCTGCAAACCCAGGCGTTCGTACACGATGGCCGGGACCGAGATGTCGGCAAGGTACAGATCGCCGACGAGGGGCGAGCCTCCGACCAGCCCGGGCTTCGGTAGAGCCAGGGTCAGCGTCGCCCCCGCCCGGACGCATGGTTGCGACGCTCGGCCGGTGTCGACGTCCAGGCCGCTCGGGGTGTCGAGAGACAACACGGGGGTGCCGGCGCCCGTGGCCCACTCGATCAGCGCCCGCGCCCGGCTGCGAGGATCGCCTCGGAGGCTATAGCCGATCAAGGCATCGACGATCAGATCTGCGGGAAGCGGCTCGTCGGAGGTGTGCACTCCCATCCGCGAGATGATGTCGAGCTGGCGACGAGCGGCGGGACTCATCTCCTCCGGCGGGTGGGACAGGACCACGGTCACCCCCGCCCCCCGGTTGGCGAGATGGCGCGCCGCGGCGAGGCCGCCACCGCCGTTGCCGCCCCGGCCGGCCAGCACGGTCACCCGTGAAGGAGCGAACCGGCGCAGCGCCACCTCGGCGAGACTGCGGCCGGCATTCTCCATCATCTGGAGGAGCTCGATGCCCAGGTCCTCGACCATGGCTCGGTCGACCTCCCGCATCTGCTCTGCCGTCACCGTGGGCACGCGCAGCTCGGGGGGCAAGACTGGGAACCCGGCCGTCCCACTCCCGTTGTTGCCCCAAGGCGGCCCCGTCAGTGAAGGCGACGGGTTGTTGCCCTGATCCACCGGGTGCAGGCTAGCGAGGTCGGGCTCCACCCGGGCCCGCTCGCCAAGATGTGACACTGCAGGCTGGCTTCCGCCGCAGGCTGGTGTTGGGGAAATGATCATCGCCACCCGAGCAAGCATGGAGGAGGGCGTAGATATGACCAAGTGGGTCGCCACCCTCCGGAATACTCAGCGCAGTGGCGAAGGGCACCGCGGCCGGCGTCAGACAACGATCACGCGGGGGAATTGGAGGCCGGCCAGGCGGGTTCCCGGTACGGGCCGCGCGCTGTCGCCGGCCGAGGGAGGCGCAGGCAATGACCGGTGACATCAGCGCTCCGCTCTCCGACGGTGTGGAGGTGCAGCGCCGACTCGCCGCGGTCGCCGGGCCTGGGCCGGTGGACTTCGTGGTGGAGTGGTGCCTACCGCCCCTGTGCCCACCCGCCGCTGAGGACCCTGCCCACGGCGACTCACCGGGCCCACCCGACCGGTGAGCAGGCATCCCGCGGGCCCGGCGCCATCGGCCCGGCGTTTCACATTCGACGGTTCCGGGGGCGACCAGCTGGCCGCCCGTCTCGATCTGCCCACCGGCGAGCCGGTGGCGGTGGCGGTGTTCGCCCACTGCTTCACCTGCTCGCAGGACACGATCGCGGCGGCGAGGATCGCCCGGGGCCTCGTCGAGGCAGGGGTGGGAGTGCTTCGGTTCGACTTCACCGGGCTGGGCTCCAGTGCCGGAGAGTTCGCCAACACCAACTTCTCCTCCAACGTCGAGGACCTGCGGCGGGCCTCCGAAGCCCTCGGAGGTGAGTTCGCTGGGCCGGTCATCCTCATCGGCCACAGCCTGGGCGGCACTGCCGTGCTCGCCGCCGCGGCCGGGCTCCCCCGGGTGGCGGCCGTGGTCACGGTGAACGCTCCCGCCGACCCCGCCCACGTGCTGCGACTGTTCCCCGCCGATGCGCTGTCGGCGCTGGCGGGCGACGCCGCGGAGGTGGCGGTGGAGTTGGGCGGGCGCCGCTTCCGGGTCCGTCGCCAGTTCCTCACTGACCTCAGCGGCGCCAACGTGGAGGCGGCGGTGCGCTCGCTGCGCCGGCCTCTGCTGGTTCTCCACGCCCCGACGGACCAGCTCGTCGACGTGGCCAACGCCAGGCGGATCTTCGACGCCGCCCGCCACCCCAAGAGCTTCGTGTCCCTCGACGGCGCCGACCACCTCCTCACCGGCGCCAGCGACGGCGCCTACGTGGCCGACATCGTGGCCGCGTGGGTGAGCCGGTACCTTCCCGCGCCGGCGCTGACCCAGGTGACGCAGCGCGACGGTCCACCGGAGGGGGAGGTGCTCGTACGTGGGGCTACCGGACGGCTGGAGCAGCGGATCGAAGCCGGGCGCCACAGCTTCCTCTCCGACGAGCCTCAAGGCATCGGCGACGACACCGGGCCCACGCCCTACGACCTGTTACTCGCCTCCCTTGGAGCATGCACTTCGATGACCCTTCAGATGTACGCCGGCCGCAAAGGCTGGCCGCTGGAGGGCGCGTCGGTGCGCCTGCGCCACAGCCGCCGCCATGGCGACGACTGTCGGGACTGTGAATCGAGACCGGGCATGATCGACCTCATCGAGCGCGACATCGAGCTGGCCGGTCCGTTGACGGCCGACCAGCGGGCTCGCCTCGTGGACATCGCGGCGAGGTGCCCCGTGCACCGCACGCTCCTGGGCGAGAAGCGCATCGTCACCCGCCTGGTCGAGGAGTCGGTCGGCACCTCATGAGCCTGCCGGTCACCTCCGGGCCGGTCTCGCTTCTCGCCCCTCGATCTCGAAGAAGAACTGGGCCGCCGCCTTCTGCACCGCCATCGACCACGTCGGGTAGGTGTGCACAGTCTGGACCAGCCGTCCGGTGAACATGTCGATGCGCGGGGACTACCGCCAGGCCGAGACCTACGACCGACTCGTCGCCGCCCTTCGTTCCAGCCAGCGCCCGCTGCTGCACCTCGCCATTCCTCCAAGCCTGTTCGGGACCGTGGTCGAGGGCTTGGCCGCTAAGGGGCTCAATCGCCATGGGCGGGTGGTGCTCGAGAAGCCGTTCGGTCGCGACGTGGCTTCGGCACGTGAACTCAACGGCTGTGTCCTCGACCGGTTCCCGGAGGAGGCGGTCTTCCCGATCGACCACTTCCTCGGCAAGGAGCAGGTGATGGATCTGTTGGTGTTCCGCTTCGCCAACATGTTGCTCGAGCCGGCGTGGAACCGCCATTTTGTCGACAGCGTGCAGATCACCATGGCCGAGGACTTCGGCGTGGAAGGCCGCGGCGTCTTTTACGAGGAGGTGGGCGCCCCGCCCGACGTCGTGCAGAACCATCTGCTTCAAGTCCTCGCCTTGGTCGCCATGGACGCGCCCGTCGACACCACCGCCAAGGCACTACGCAAACGAGAAGGTCAAAGTGCTCTCGGCCATGCCCCCGCTGGACCCGGCGGCGATCGTGCGGGGCCAGTACGACGGCTACCGGGACGAGGAGGGGGTCGATCCCCACTCCGAGGTAGACACCTACGTGGCATTGCGGGCCGAGATCGACTCCTGGCGCTGGGCAGGCGTGCCGTTCTACGTCCGGACGGGCAAACGGCTGGCGACGACAGCAACGAGGTGCTGGTCGAGTTCAAGCAGCCACCGCGACTTTTCTTCGCTCGCTCGGAAACCGAGATCCCCCCATCCCAACCACCTGCTGTTCCGGCTCAAGAGGAGGCCAGGGACGGCCCGTTGGAGGAGGCCTACGCCCGCCTGCTCGACAGCGCGCTCGACGGCGACCAGCGGCTGTTCGCCCGCGCCGACGGCGTCGAGGAGGCCTGGAGCGTCGTCGGCCCCGCCCCTCGAGAGCCCGCCCCCCGTGGAGCTCTATCCGTCCGGCTCCTGGGGTCCCGGCGCGGCCGAGGACCTCATCGCCGGCCACGGAGGTTGGCACTGCCCGGAGCTCAGAACCGACGGATGACAGCTGAGCGAGTGCGAGGGCTCTTCCCGCAATGCAATCAATCGTCGGGCTTCGGAGTCTCCATCAAGGACAGACCATGACGCACCAGTTGTTTCTCGACGCGACCATGCCCCACCTCGACCTGGTGTGGAGCATCGCTCGGCGCATGAGCGCCGACCCCGCGGGGGCGGAGGACCTCGTCCAGGAGACCTATGCCCGGGCCTGGCGAGGCTTTGCCAATCAGGGCCGGGGCGACGTTCGGTCCTGGCTGGTGGCGATCTGCCTCAACGTCGGGCGCTCCGAGCTACGGCGTGGGCTGCGCTCGCCGCGCATCGTGCCCGGCTTCGACGACGCTGCCGACGCTCCCAGCGCAGAGGACGTGAGCGGTGACGCCTTGGCCTCCCTCGATCGGGCGGCGGTGGCACGGGCCCTCGCCACCCTCCCCGTGGTACAACGCCGGGCGATCGTGCTCGTCGACATCGGCGGCCTGAGCGCCCGGGAGGCGGCTGAGATCGAGGGAGCGCCTCGGGGGACCATCCTGGCCCGGGTCCACCGAGGACGCCGCCAGCTCGCTGTACTCCTCGAACGGGAGGGGATTCACCGTGGTCGATGACGCCCGGCTCGTGCCCTACATTGCCGGCGACCTCGCGCCGGAGCAGGCGGAGGCGTTCGAGGCCCACCTCGTCGACTGTGACGACTGCTGGCAGGCCGTGAGCCAGGACCGCCGGGGCCGGGCCCTCGCCGAGAGCCTGCGCGAGCTGGCACCCGTCTCGCTGCGCGACCGGGTGCGCATGGCGGTGGAGGTCGATACAGGTCAGGGCGGACGCCCTCGTGGCCGTCGCCAGCGGGTTGGCGCCGGGTTGGCGGTGGCTGTGGTCGCAGTCGTTGCGGTGACATGGGCCGCCACGGTCTCGGGCCATCCTCCAGAGCCCGCCTCGGTGGCGGTCGTCGTCGACGCCGCCCGCCAGCCCGTCCCACCGGCCTCGGTCGTGGCTGCGGGCGAGACGGTGGTGCTCGAACGCGCCCGCCTCGACGGCCGGGAAGTGACAGTCGGGCGCTCGGACGTCGCCTTCCCCATGCCCCCCGGGGGCTCCCAGTCGGGCGAAGGCCTCGACGCCGTGTGGGTGGCAAAGCGAGGCGAGCTGACAGTCGTGTGCCTGAGCAGGCCGGACAACCTGCTCCTGGCGGCCGAGCTGCCGGCCGAGCGGCTGATCGCTTGGGGCCGCCAGCTCCCGGCATCGGCGGGACCGGCGTGAGCAGCCCGATCGTGGGGCTGATCGAAGCCGGCGGGGCGCCGCTGCTGGCCCGGCCCTACTTCGCAGCGGGCGATCCCGGGCCGATCACCGCCGCCCTCGCCCAGGTGCCTGAGCTGTTGGAGGTGACGGCGCCGTTCCTCGGCGCGGTGCTGGTTCCCTCGGCCCTACCCGAGCGGATCAAGGAGATCGTGATCCTGCGCACGTCGGGCCGGGCCTCGTGCCGCTACTGCATCGACGCCCACACCGTCGTCGCTCGCGATGCGGGCCTCTCCGTGCGCGAGGTGCGGGTGCTGCGAGGAGAACTCGATACCGGCGAGGAGTTCGGTGATCCGGCCGAGCGCGCCGTCATCGGCTGGTGCGACGAGATGGTGGGTACCGGGCCGGTACAGGAGACTGCGGCGGCCCGGCTGGGCGAGTCTTTCGCCGACCACGAAGTGGTCGAGCTGACGCTGCTGGCCGCCACCACGCTCCTGCTCAACCGCTTCTGCACCGCACTGGGGCTGCCGACGTCGCCCCAGGTCCTCGCCCGCCTGGCCGCCGAGGGCCTCGGGTGAGCACGGGACCGGTCGCCGCCGCCATCGCCAGCGGTGCGCTCGGCGATCGCGTGTGGCTCTACAGCAACTACCACTGCAACCTCGCCTGCACCTACTGCCTCACCGATTCCGCCCCCAACGTCGCCCGCCGCGAGCTGGGGACGGCAGCCATGGTGGCGACAGCCCGCCAGGCGGGCGAACTCGGCTTTGCCGCCCTGGGCGTCACCGGCGGTGAGCCGTTCCTGCGCCCCGAGATGCCCGCGACATTGGTCCACCTCGCCGCCATCCTTCCGACGGTGGTGATCTCGAACGCCACCCTCTTCGCCGGCCCTCGCCTGGAGCGCCTGCGGCCCCTGGCGAGCGCGGATGTCGCGGTGCAGGTCTCCCTCGACTGGGCCGACGCCAGGCCCAACGACGAGCTTCGGGGCCCAGGCAACCATGGCCGGGTGGTCGACTCCATCCCCCGCCTGGTGGACATGGGGATCCGGGTGCGGGTGGGGACGACGGTCGACCCCGCAGCCGAGGTCTCCGAGCAGGACCAGGCCCGCCTGTGCGAGCTGCACCGGTCCCTCGGCGTCCCCGACGACGACCACGTCGTGCGCCCCGTGGTCCGCCGGGGCCGGGCGGAGGCGACCGGCATGGGCGTCGAGGCCACGGTCGCCGACCTGCCGCCGGAGCTGACGGTGACGGCCGACGGCGCGTTCTGGAGCCCGTTCGGGCCGACGGTGCGCGACGGCCGTCCCGACACCGACCTGCTGGTCACCCGGACGACCGACCCGCTCTCGGTCCCCGCCGCGGCCATGGCCCGCCTCGCGGCCGGCCGCCCGCCCGGCGACGATGCCCGCCTGGGGATCCGCTGAGCGTGAGACACCGGGGCCCGGTCGGGCCCCATCCCGAACAGTTCCGCCCGCTCTGCCACCTCCCCCGGAAAGGAACCCGAACGTGCCGGAAGCCCCCACAACCGCACCGCTCAGCCGACGCCGCTTCCTCCTCGGTGCCGGCGCCGTGGGGGCGGGCAGCCTGGTGGCCGCCGCCTGCGGGCGCAATGGCGACCCCGGGGTCACCGCCGGGCCAGGGGCGGCAACCGGGCGCCAGCCGGCGGTCCCGGCCGTGCTGCGCTTCGGGGTCGGTCCCCTCCTGCCCACGGCCACCGACACCAAGGCGGCGTGGGAGCCGTTCTTCGCCTGGCTGGCGTCCC
This sequence comes from Acidimicrobiales bacterium, assembly GCA_046262035.1. Classification (GTDB taxonomy): domain Bacteria; phylum Actinomycetota; class Acidimicrobiia; order Acidimicrobiales; family AC-14; genus JBHENM01. Next base: position 10,087 of record JBHENM010000423.1, read on the forward strand.
AGCTCGCCACCCGCGCCGAGGTGGCGGCGGTCGACTCCTGGGGCGGGATCTCCGTCGCCCTGGGCAGCGACCAGCTCGACGTGGCGTGGATGGGCCCGTTCGGCTACGTGCTGGCCAACGCCCGCTCGGGCGCCGAGGCGATCGCCACCGCCAAGTACGACGGGCGGCCCGTCTACCACGCCATCGTCGTGGGCCGGCCCGGCCTGGAGGTCAACGCGTGGCCGGAGGGCGCCAAGGGCCGCTCCATCTCCTTCACCGAGGTGAGCTCGACGTCGGGATGGCTGGTGCCGACCTTCTGGCTCACCGGGCGCGGCATCGACCCGAAGGAGTTCTTCCGCTACAGCGAGGGGGCGTCCCACGCCGCCAACGAGCTGGCGGTGGCCAGCGGTCAGGTCGACCTCGCCACCGACTTCGACCGCAACCGCAACGCCATGATCGAGTCCGGCCGGCTCGGCGCCGGCGCCACCAAGGTGGTGTGGACGTCGGACCCCCTGCCCAACGACGCCATCGGCGTGCGCAAGGGGCTCGACCCCGCCCTGGCCGCCCGCATCCGAGACCTGCTGGTGGCGCTGACCCCCGAACAGGCCGCCACCGTCCTGCCCCGCCACTACGACGGCTTCGTGGCCGCCGACAACGAGTCGTACAAGCCGATCCGCGATGCAGCAATCGCCCTTGACCTCCTGAAGAACTGAACACCCTGATCCCCGACTCGGCGGTGGACGGCCACCGTGACGGCCCGTCGCCGTCGTGGCGGCGCCGGTGGCGGCGCTGGGCGGCCGGCGCCGGCGCCATCGTCGTCTACGGCTACAGCCTGCGCCTGACCGACGTGGACCTCGGTCGGCTGACCCGCGGCCTCTCCAGGATGGGCGGCTGGGCGTCCAGCGCATGGCCTCCCGCCACCGGCGAGCTGTCGCTCATCCTGGCCCGCGCCGCCGAGACGGCCGCCATCGCGGTGATCGGCACGACGGTGGCGGCAGCCGTCGCCACCGTGTTGTGCGTGCCGGCGGCCCGCAACCTCACCCCCGGAGGGCCGGCCCGCCTCCTCTCCCGCCTGACCCTCAACACCCTGCGGGGCGTCGACTCCTTCGTGTTCGCCCTGCTGTTGGTGGCCGCCGTGGGGCTCGGACCCTTCGCCGGCATGCTCGGGGTGGCGATGCACTCAGCGGGGACCATGGGCAAGCTCTTCGCCGAGAACATCGAGGGTCTCCCTGCCGGCCCTCTGGAGGCGGCGAGGCTGACCGGCGCGTCCTCACCGTCGTTCTGATGATTCTGGCGATGGTCACAGCTGTTGACCACGTGTCGAGCCGGCTGCGGCGGTCCCTGGGGTGACCCCCACGCTACGGGTGGTCGACCTCGCTCACCGCTACGATCGCCCCTCCCTCGACGGCGTCTCCTTCGATGTCGAGGCCGGCGAGGTCGTGGCAGTCGTCGGCCCCAGCGGGGCGGGCAAGTCGACGCTGTTCCGCGCCATCTGCGGCCTCGTCGAGCCCGAGCGCGGGAGGATAGAGATTGCCGGGGCGCCGCGGGCCCGCGAGGTCGCCCTGGTGTTCCAGCAGCACAACCTCATACGGCGCCTCTCGGCGCTGGACAACGTCGTCGCCGGCCGTCTGGGGAAACTCCCACTCTGGCGGGCGCTGCTCGGCCGGCCCGGCCCCTCGGAGCGGAAGCGGGCCTTGGATCTCCTTCACCACGTCGGGATCGGCGAGCTGGCGCACAGCCGGGCCGACCGGCTCTCGGGCGGCCAGCAGCAGCGGGTGGCGATCGCCCGTGCGCTGGCCCAAGGCCCCCGGGTCCTGCTGGCCGACGAGCCTGTCGCCAGCCTGGACCCCGCGGCCACGGCGCTGGTGCTCGCCGCACTCCGCCAGGCTGCCAGAAGTGGTGTGGCCGTCGTGTGCAGCCTCCACCAGGTGGAGTTGGTGGCCGGCTTCGCCGACCGAGTGATCGGGCTGCGGAGCGGGAAGGTGGTGCTCGACCGGCCGGCCGGGGGGCTGGACGCGCCCGCCCGCTCCCTCATCTACGGCCCGGGTCCTCCCCAATCCGGCGCCGGCGCACAGACCACGCAGGTCGAGATCGGCAGCGGGGTGTGACGGCTGTCGACCGCCGGCCGGCCTCGGCGGAGGAGACTTGGAGGCAGGCGCCGCGGCCGGGTCGGCGGGACCTGGTGGCGTGGGCGGCCCACGATCTGCGCTCCCCGCTGGCGCGGATCGTCGCCATGGCCGAGGCGCTGGAGGACGGAGTTGTCGCCGAGCCCAAGGACGTGGCCCGCTACCTCCGGACGATGCGACGTGAGGCAGGGCGCGTGGCCGCGATGTTCGATGACCTCCTCCTCCTGTGCCGCCTCCGTGGTGGCGCCCTCCGGCTGAGCCGTGTGCCGGCACCCCTCGACGAGTTGGTCGCAGAGGCCGTGGCCGGCGCCGCGGTACTGGCCGCACCCAAGGGGGTCGTCGTCAGGGACCGGGTGGGCGAGCCTCGACCCGTCGCCGCGGTGTCGACGCCCGAGATCAGCCGCGTGCTGCAGAACCTCCTCGACAACGCCGTCCGCCACACACCGGCGGGCGGTTTGGTGTCGGTGGAGACGAACGTCGCTACCGGGGGGTCATGGGCGGTCGTATCCGTGCAGGACGCATGCGGCGGCATGGCGCCCGAGGACCTCGCCCATGCCTTCGATGGCGGGTCCCGGCGATCAACGACGGGTCGTGCCGGGAGCGGCCCCGGGCTCGGCCTGCTTATCGCCCACGGCCTCACGGCGGCGCACGGCGGCGATATCAGCGTTCACAATCAGGCCGGCGGTTGCCGGTTCACCGTGCGGCTACCGCTGGCACACAACGAACGAAACCGAGAAGGGATGGACCGTGGCTGATCCAACCGAGCGTGCACTCCCCTCCCCCCTCCGGATGGCCCAAGGGCTGGCGGCGCTGCGCATGTTCTCAGGGCTGATCCTCCTCGCCAACGGGCTGGCGAAGCTGCTTAGCATCACCACGATCACCATCGGCCCCTACCAGGCCAACCTCATCGACCGGGAGGCGACCCGGTTCATCCTGCGCTTCGAGGGCCTGGAGAACCCGGCCAACGGCGGCCCCGGCACCGAGATACCCGGGCTGAAGCCCGTCGTGCGCTTCCTCCTCGACAATTTCGGGCTGGTGCAGTGGCTCATCACGGCGGCGGAGATCGGAGTAGGGGCGCTCCTCGTCGTCGGTCTTGCCAGCCGTGGAGCGGCGGCGCTCGCCCTGTGCGGTCATTTGTTCCTGGCCCTGCTCTACGCATCGTCCAACCGCTGGCTCTTCGAGCAGCCGCACGAGTACGTGCCGGTGCTGATCCTGCTCCTGGTCCCCGCCGGGCGGGTGTGGGGGCTCGACGGGCGCCTGCGCTGGGGTCGGGCCCGATCAGGCCGGTTCCCGTTCTGAGCCAATGGCCGGTCCCGCAGCACCGGGCTCGTGGACAGAGCGGGTGAACGGCTCATGTTCCCGCCGATTTGCCCACGGCGGGAGACGCCATCATGACGAGCTCGTCGGCGACAAGGCGCTCGAAGAACGGCCGGACGACGATCATGCCCAGGAGCCATCCCGCGAGTCCTCCGCGCATCGTGAAGGTGCCCTCATGGGCAACGGTGGTACTGCTCCCGTTGGAAGCTATGACGAAGCGCTCGGCGCAGGAGCGGAACGGCCCTTCGATGTGCTCGAATTACACGGCGCGGTCGGTGAAGCGGACGACCTCCCGAGTCCGGTAGGAGAACGGCCCGGCATGGCCTTCGAATTGGGCGACGACCTCACCAGGGCGCGATAACTCGACGGCCGGCGGTCTCGAAGAGCTTGCGTTCGAACGCCTCGATGCCTCGGCCGGTGAGCAGTCGACGCTCACCTCGCACCCGCGCAGCGAGACCGGTGGCCGCAGGCCCAGCGCGGCAAGGCACAGGGCCGCGATCCACCACCCGGGCCGCACCCGATGCGCCCGGTCGGTGTGGGGGCCGGCTCGAGCCATTCGAACCGGTTCGGGTGCGCCGGCCGGGTCGCCCGCAGCCGGCCTCGGCGTCCGCCTCGGGCGAGCGTCGGGCGGCGCCCGACCGAAGCCCGCGCAGGATCAGCCCCGTCGCCATCGCCAGCTCGGCGGCGAGGAAGACCAGCCCGAAGTAGATGGCGCGGCTCCACTCCCACCGGGCGAGCGACACCGCCGAGTACATCCCCGCCATCGCCAGCGTGGCGGCGGCGGCCAGCCATGTGACCTTCTTCATGCCGGAACCTCTTCTTCGACGATGGGACGTCGCCGGTGTCGCCGTCGACGGTGACCCGCATGCCCTCGAGGAGGTCCTCGGCCGCGCCGGCGTAGCCGACGACGGTCGCCACCCGGCTCTCCCGGGCCAGGATGGCCAGGTGGGCGAGCACACTCCCGGTCTCGGCCACGATCCCCGCCAGGCGCGGGAGCAGCGGCGCGAGGCCGGGCTTGAGCGTGGTGGTGACCAGCACCGAGCCCGGCGGTGGATCGGCCGTGTCATAGGTGACCGTTCCCGTGCCCACGCCTCCGCCGGCGCCCGTCCCTCCGCCGGCCTCCCCGCTGCGCCGGACCACCACCGGGCGCCCGAGATCGGAGATCTGGAAGCATGCGGGCAGGGGCCGAGACGGCGGCTCCTCGACGGCGGAGAGGAGCGCGCCAACCGGGACGGCGCGGTAGGTGACGGCCTCGACCTCGTCCAGAGAGAGGGACCGCACGTGTCCCGGCTGGCCGATGGCGCCGGCTGCGGTCAGCCGGACACCGAGCAGCCACGCGGCGCGCCCGGTGAGCTCCTGGACCCACCGCGCCCGCAGCCGGAGCGCCTCGCGCAGAATGGCGGCATCGCTGGACCGCTGGCCGCCCTGGGCGATGTCGGGCGTCGCCGCGCTGGGCGGGAGGTCGGTGTCTGCGGCGACGCGCGGCGCGGTGAGGGCGAGCACGACCGGGCTCCGGGTCTTGATATCGGCGTCGGCGACCCCGTCCTGGCGGGCCTCGGCCAGGACCCGCAGCGCCACCGACGCCGAGGTCATGCGGCTCTCTCCCCGGTCGGTGAGCAGTCCGATGAGGACCTCGTGGGCGTGCAGCGACTTCAGCATCTCCCGGGCCCGGGTGATGAGGGCGACTACCTGCCGGCTCGTAAGCTCCTCCACGTTCGGCACCGCTTCCAGGTCGGCGTCGACGCGGTCGAGGAGGTCTTCGGCCAGCCCGTCCAACGCGCTGCGCAACCGCCCGACGCGCCACGCCGCATGGAGCCGCCGGGCCGCCGGGACGGGGTTCAGCTTCTGGAACAGCCCGGCGGGCATCCTGATCTCGCCGGTGAGCTGGAGGTCGACGGCGACGAAGCCGTCGATGACGGCCACGACGGGCGACCGGGCGATCTGGTCCGCCGTCGCAGCACCGGCGAGCAGGAGCGCGTCGCGGATGGCGTCGCGCAGTGGCGGAACCCACAGGTCAGCCTCAAGGGTCGACAGCTGCTCGGGGAAGGTCTCCGCCACGGGCCCGGTCCGAAGATGGGACCGGCGGGGACGCCACGGATCTCGGTGGTGACCGGGCGGCTTTGAAGCAGCCACAGCCGGTCGCCGCCGTCGATCGCCCACTCGATGTCCTGGGGACCGGCGAAGATGTCGGCTGCGCTCGTCGCCAGCGACCCAAGCCGGCGAATGACCACCGGTGGCAGCGAGGGGCCGTCGCGCTGGTCGTGCTCTACGACCGTCCCGCCCGCATCGATGACGGTGCGGGATCCGTCCACCGCCCCGCTGACCAGCGCCTCGGGACCTCCGGCGACGGCGGTGATCACGCGCCTGTCCGAGCGCCCGGAAACGGGATCGACCCCGAAGAGCACCCCGGCCAGACGGGGGACGAGCAGCGGTTGGACCAGGACCGCGATCGGGGCGTCGGCGGCGCCAGCTCGAGAGCGCGAGGCGAGAACGGTCGATACGGCCGCCACGAACTCCTCGACGCCCTCGACGCCGATCACGGACTCGAACTGACCAGCCATCGACGACCCGGCCGTGTCCTCCAGCGGCGAGGAGGACCGGGCGACGAGTGCGCGGCTCGCTCCGGCCATGAGTGTGAACACCTCACGGGTCGCAGGATGGGCGCCTATCGCCGTCCCCCGGTCCACCTCGGCGGCGAACGCAGTGGTCAGGACGGCACCATCGAGTGTCTGCAGGCCTCGGCGGCGAGCGGTTGCCAGCGCGGCCGCCTTCCCGCCGACCAGCGCAGCGTCGATGGCGCGGCGTCGTCGAGCGAGACGACGTGCGCCATCTCACCGGTCCTCGGCGCGTCACGGTTCAACTCGCGTCCTTCGCCATCGATGCGGAAACCGTTCGGCGATGACGCCGAATTCCACCGAGGCGGGTGGCGCTGCGCCCGCGCACCTGACTGGCGACCTTCGACCCGCGACGGCGTTTCTGAGTTCGATCCGGCGCGCGAAATACCGGTGGGTGGTTGGCGGTTTCGAGCGTCGATGGCTGCATACGTCGGGCGGGACGTGCGGACGCTAGGGTCGACTTACCCCACATCGGAAAGAGCCGCTGTGCCCGACACCCGCGACGCGGCGTTCGCCACCTGCGTCATCCCGGAGATCGAGATCCTGGCCCGAGTGGCTCTGTCGCTTACCCGCAACCAGGCCGACGCCGAGGATCTCGTGCAGGACACGCTGATGCGCGCGTACAAGGCGATCGACCGGTTCGACGGTCGTCACCCGCGAGCGTGGCTCCTCACGATCCTTCGCAACACCAACATCAATCGGGCCACAAAGCGCAGGGTCGACGTGGTGCCGGGAGCCGGCGCGGCGAGCCTGGCACTCGCTCGCATGCCATCCGCAGATGCCGGGCCAGAGGAGCTGACGGTCGAACGGACCTTCGATGCCGTCATCGAGCGGGAGCTCGCCGCCCTTCCAGGGGACATGCGAGCAGTGATCGAGCTCATCGACATGGGCGGACTCAGCTACCAGGCGGCGGCGGATGCTCTCGGTGCCCCGGTGGGAACGGTGATGAGCCGCCTGCATCGAGCCCGCAAGCGGATGCGCAACAGCCTGGTGGCAGCGGGCGTGACGGCGCACCGGAGGCGGTCATGACTCGCCGGTGGCGGCGCCGGCGTCTGATGTGCCCGGAGGTTCGCCGCACGCTGCAGCGCTACCTCGACGGCGAGGTCGACGACGACTGGGCAGCCCGAGTTCGCGCCCACCTCGAGGACTGCCGTCGTTGCGGGCTCGAAGCCGACACCTATCAGGCGCTGAAGGCCAACCTTGAGGCGCGCGGCCCCGAGGTCCCCGACGAGCTCGTGACCCGCCTACGGCAGTTCGCTGAGGGACTGGTCGCCGGCGGCGCCACCACTGACGACCCACCACGCTAGGCCCGACCGCTGAGGCGGTTCCCGACGTCATGGACCATGGCAGGGCCACGTCGCCGGCGCGGCCGGCTGTGGCTTGGCCAGGAATCCGTCGGTGATGGAATTCACATGGCCACGAGGCGGGTTACGTCGCCGGCGCCTTCGAGCCGGTCGGCGCGCCATGACGGGAGGCGTTTGTTGATCCTTACTTCACTTCGGCAGAAAGCGACTGGGGCCAGGTCGGCCTTCGGCCGGCCGACGGCTCACGGCGGTTGCGGCACTGCCGCGAGCACGTGGCAGACCTGAGAACCTCAGCCGGTGCGGTCGTCGTAGTGATGATGATGATGGCGCTGGCCTCACCGGGCTTCGCCGACCCTTCAGCCGGGGAGAGGCGATCCGCCGCCCAAACCAAGAAGGCAGAGGCCGCCGCCCGGCTGGACACCCTCAAGGCCAACGATGCCGAGCTGGAGTCGGCGGTCAACGCCCTCGACGCCGGGGTAGCTGTCCAGGCCGCCTCCGCCGATGCCGCCCGGCAGGCCCTGCGGGCGGCCGAGACCAGCCTGGGCATGGCCCAGGCCCGGCTGGCCTCCACCGAAGCCCGCATGGCCGATTTGCGGGCCCGGGCGGCCGGGGCGGCGGTGCGTGCCTACGTCCATCCCGGCGACGACACCCTTATCGAGATCGTCCGGGCCAAAGACCTGGGCGAGGCCAGCCGGCGCCAGGCACTGCTGGCCCACGTGGTCTCCAGTGACCGGGACGTCATCGACCAGATGAGGGCCACCCGTCAGGACGAGCAGTTCGAGCGCGAGAACCTCGCTGCGGCCCGCGATGTCGCCGCCGGTCGGTGGAGGGCGGCCGCTGAGCGGCTTTCGGAGCTGGAGAAGGCCCGCAGCGACCAGGTCCGGCTCAAGGGCGCCCTCGACGCCCGGATCGCCCAGGTTACCTCCGAGGTGGCCGCGTTGTCCCGGGAGGAAGCCAACCTCTCGGCGCTGATCCGGGCCCGCCAGCAGCCGGCCGCCGCGAGCCAGCCGGGCGCGGGTGCTGGAGGCGGCGACGCCAGGAGCTCGGGTTCGGGCCTGTCGTGGCCGGCCAGCGGCTCGCTGACGTCGGGTTTCGGCTACCGCTGGGGGGCGCTGCACGCCGCCGTCGACATCGCCAACGGCCTCGGCACGCCGATCCGGGCGGCCAAGGGCGGCACGGTCATCCTGGCCGGCTGGAACGGCGGCTACGGCAACGCCGTGATCATCGACCACGGCGGGGGGTTCTCCACCCTCTACGGGCACACGAGCCGTCTCCTCGTCGGCGAGGGCGACCGGACGAGCCAGGGCGACCGCATCGGCGACATGGGCTCCACCGGCAACTCGAGCGGTCCCCACCTGCATTTCGAGACCCGGGTCAACGGCAGCCCACAGGACCCCATCCGCTACCTTCCGTAGTACGGCTCCGCTCTGGTCCTTGAGGGACGGTCGTCTACCTCGGACCTTTCACCTCACCTGACGGAAAGGTCTTGAGCGGGCGACGGCGAGCGCGACCAGGCCGACCAGGGCGAGGAGTACCACGCCCAGGAGGGGCCGTCGCGAGCCGCCGCTCGGGACGTCGACGGCGGCGAAGTTCACGTCCTGGCGGCCGGTGTCCGCCGACCCTGCCCTGGTGTCGACCCACGCGGCGTGGAGCTTCCCGTCGCCCGAGGCAAGGCCCAACTTGGTCCCGAAGTCGGTGCCGTAGTCGTCGCCGAAGGTCGGCCCGATCCTCTCGTCGAAGGAGGTGGCCGACAGCCGGATGTTGTCGAAGGTCTTCCCGCCATCGGTGGAGATGGCGAGGTAAGCGTCGAGCAGGATCTTCTCTCCGGGGTCGTGGCGTCCGTCGAGGAACAGCACGCTCACGCGGTTGTCTGGCCCGACCTCGACCTTGGGCAGGAACTGAGCGGTGCCGTCGCCACCGTTGTCGTTGACCTTGACCGCGTCGGTCCAGATGCGGCCCCCGTCGGAGGAGCTTCGCAGGAAGACGTCGTCGTCGCCGTTGCGCCCATCGGCCCAGGTGACGTAGAGCTTCTTGTCCGGCCCGGCGGCCAGTTGTGGCATCTCGGGCAGGAAGGGCAGGAAGCGCCGTGTCGCCAGCACCTCGGTCTCCAGCTCGACGCCGGGGGCGAAGGTGCGCCCACCGTCAGTCGAGCGCGTCAGCACCAGGGCGAACGGCAGCTCCGCCGGGGGCCCCTCCTGGTTCTCGAAGTCCCGCCGATTGCCCCTGAGGTCCTCGTAGAGGACGACGAGGTGGCCGTCGGCGTCGATGACCGGGCTAGGCGCCAGCACACGCTGGCGCTGCGGGTCGCTGACGGGTACCGGCGTGCCGAAGCTGCGGCGCCGTCGTCGCTGCGGGCAGTGACGATCACCGGCGGCTGGCCGGCGAAGCGCAGGAAGCCGACGTCGTCGGCCTGCAGCCAGGTCACGTATACCGGGCCCCCGGGATCGACGGTGACCCTGGGCTGAAAGGTAAGGGCACCGGCGATGCGGGTGGGCACCGACAGGGTGCGACCGCCGTCGGAGGAGGTGGAAATCCAGAGGTTGTCGGGGCGGTTGCCGTTGCCGACGAGGTTGACGTAGGTGACGTAGAGCGTGCCGTCGGGGGCGAAGGCGGCGTCAGGGGCGAACGGGCAGGGGGTGCGCTGGGGTGAGGCGGTGCAGACCTCGGTGTCAGGTGGCAGGGGAAGGACCGTCTGCTCCCAGCTTTGCCCACCGTCGTAGCTGTAGGAAAGGGCGGCGGAGAAGCCGGGGCGGTCGATACGGTAGGTGACGACCACGTTGCCGTCGCGCGCTGGGTTGTAGGCCACCGTGGGCGAGTTGCTGACGTCGATGATGCCCTCGCGGTTGGCGAAGACGTTGGTGCCCACCTCCATGCTCCCCGCCCCGGTCAGGGCGAGGCCTGCAGCGACGATGACCGCCAAGCCGACGATTGCGGCCACAGCCGCCAGCACGGTTCGCCTCACGTCGGCGTCACGGCGACCGCTCTGCCCGGCCTGGAAGACCGGCTGTCGAGCGCGCACCATCGGTGGGCCCGGCCGGCACGGCCGGTTCGTGGGGAGCCTCGGGAGCCGCAGCCTCGCGGCTCGTCCGCCGGCGTGCGGATGCCACAGCCGCCGTGGCGGCCAGGATCGTCGCCCCCAACACGACGGCGATCGGGAGCGCAGCCGACTCGACGGCGCCGACGGACCACGAGGACACCCGCTCCACGGCGCGCACCGGTACCTCGGCCACTTGCTCCCAGCCGGCTCGGTCGGCCGATCCGGGGGGAACGGCGAGGGTGAAGGCCCAGTAGCCGACGACGTAGAGGCCGGCGACCACCAGGAGCGCCGCCGCCGCCCGGTCCATACGCCGCGACGCCAGCCGGAGGCGCTTGACCAGGGCGGTCCGGGCGACGGCCACGGCCACAGCCACGGCGACGAGCACCAGGCTCATCCCCGTGCCGTAGGCGACGAAGGTCGCGACCCCCGAGGCCAGATCGGTTCGGGTCACCGTGCCGGCCACGACGGCGAGGAACACCGGCAGGGTGCAGGAAAGCGACGCAATGGCATAGGACAGCCCGAAGACCACCGCGCCCCCGGCTCCCCGGTCGTGCACACCGCCCGAGAGCTGTGGGAGGGCGACCGCCGGCTTCCAGCCGCGGAACATGGCCACGCCCAGGACGACCACGCCGGCGCCGACGACCAGGGCCAGCCACGGGATGACCTCGACAACCACGAGGGCGCCGGCACTGAACAGCAGTCCCACCGCCGTGAACACCACGAGGAAGCTGGCGCTCACCACACCCGACACCGCCAGGGCACGGGCCAGCCGCGAAGCAACGTCCGGTCGGGCCTCGTCGTCGGCTGTGCCGATGAACCACGACAGGTAGGCCGGCAGCATCACGAACCCGCACGGGTTGAGGGTGGCCACCAGACCGGCGGTGAAGGCCAGGGCCACCGGGGCGTCGATCACGAAGCCACCAGCAGCCGGCGCACCGCCGCCTCCAGGGCCCGGCCCGACAGCTCGCCGCCGTGCACGTCGACCACTTCGCCCTCGGCGGTGATGAACGCCGTCGTGGGCATGGCCACCCCGCCCAGGGCCGCGAACAGCGCCCCGTCGTCGCGGCCGAGGTCGTAGCCCACCCCACTGCGCTCGACGAGGGCGAGGGCGGCCTGGGGGTTGTCCTGCAGGTTCACGCCCAGGAACGCCACCTCGCCGCCGAGATCGCGGTGGACGCGAGCGAAGTCGGGCATCTCGCGGGCACAGGGCCCACACCAGGAGGCGAAGAAGTTCACGACCAGGGGCCGGCCCCGGTATCGCTCCAGGGTGAAGGGTTGGCCGTCAAAGCTCTGCAGCTCGACCGCCATGACGCCGCCGGCCCCTCCC
>JBHENM010000424.1:0-1350 GCA_046262035.1 Acidimicrobiales bacterium
AGCCCCATGCGCCTGTCGAGCTTCGCCGCGCCCTGCGGGTCATCGACCAGACTGTCGACAGCTACGTCGACCACGCCCGGATGAAACGTGCCGCATGAACTTGCTTCATCCGTCAGGTTGCCGAAAACCGAGGAGCCCTAGAGCGTCCGGTCGGGTTGCTTTCGGTTGTGGATGAGGAAGGCCACCACCACCACGAGGGCGGCGCCCGCTTCCAAGATCACGATCGCCCACCCGCCTCCGACTAGAAGGGCCACGGCTCCGATGACCAGCGCCACCCCGATGGCAGCCACGTTGAGCCCGCGCCTCCTGCCCTCCGCCATCTCACTCGCTCCTTGTCGCCACCCGACTGTGATGGCCCCAGTATTCCGCGGCGAGGGCCCGCTGGTCATCGGCTGCTCGACGGCCAGACTAAGAAGGGCCTGGTCCGGGAAGGAGCACCCTGGTGGCGGTTCTCCTGGTCGGCCTCGGTCTGGCGTTGGTGCTGGTTGTCGTTCTCGACGTGGTGTGGACGGCGGCTGCGGCGGGGTCCGGCGCCGGCCCCCTGAGCGGTCGTCTTTCGGCCCGGCTGTGGCGGGCGGCCCTCGCCTTCGGCCGCCGTCCGGACGGGCCCCGGCACCAGTTCCTGACCGTGGCCGGCATCGCCCTGGTGGTGGTCATCGTGCTGGTGTGGGCGGCTACGGCCTGGGCGGGATGGTGGCTCGTCTTCTCGGCGAGTGACGGGGCCGTGATCGATGCCGCGTCGGGGAACCCGGCGAGCCTGGTGGAACGGGTCCAGTTCGCGGGCGCCAGCCTTTTCACCCTGGGCAGCACCGAGTTGTCGGCCGGCGCCGGCGCGTGGCAATTCGCGGCCATCGGTGCCACCGCCACAGGCGTCGTCTTCGTGACCCTGGCCATCAGCTACTTCGTCCCCGTGGCCTCCGCCCTGGCCGAGGGCCGGCAACTCGGCGCCTACATATCCTCTCTGGGAGACAGCCCGGAGGACGTCCTGCGCGGGGCGTGGACGAACGGGAGCTTCAAGGGGCTCGAGCAACACCTGGTCGCCCTGACCCCGATGGTGCACGCCCTGGCCGAGCGCCACCTGACCTACCCCGTCCTCCAGTACTTCCACAGCGGCCGGGAGCGGACGTCCACCGCCCTCAGCCTGGTGGTGCTGGACGAGGCCGTGACCCTCCTGCGTTACGGCGTGGCTCCGGAGGCCCGTCTCGATCCCGTGACGGTCGGGCCCCTGGATCGGGCCATCGGCTGGTACCTCGACACCGTCCAGGGAGCGTTCGTGAGCGGCGCCCCCGAGCCGCTTCCTCCGGCCGACCTCGACGCTTTACACCAGGTCGGGATCCCCACGGTGGAGGA
>JBHENM010000425.1:0-2360 GCA_046262035.1 Acidimicrobiales bacterium
AGGGCGTCTCCACGCCTGAACGGCGAGGCGGCCATCGACCACCTCGGCCACGTTGCCCGTGCCAAGCCGGGTCGGCCTGCGGAGAGCTCGGGCCCAGAATCGAAACGACGTCTCCGACCGGCAGCAGAAGGGCACGGTCGCTGGTGATACACGGGCTGGTAGCAGCTGGTCTCCTCGGCCGCATCGAGCCCGGCGTCCAAGCCCGCGTGAAGACCGCCGTAGATCAGCCCTCCAGGGTCGCAGGTCCAGCGAGGGCTCGGCGATGGTGGGCGGAAGGCTCTCCAACGAGCGGTGATCTGTTGAGCGTGTGTTCAGGGCGAGCAACCCGCCAGTGGGGCTGCTGCCCGTTCGGTCACCAGAATCGACCGTGGATGACGGTCCTGGCGCAGTTGGCGTCTGCCCTCGCCGACGCGTCGCCGTCCGGTCGCGGCTAGGTGGCCAGGTGTCGGAGCCCTTGTCGAAGCGCCCTCGTTTTCAGCCCTCCACAGGCAACGGCGAGGGTGGACGACGCATGCGGCTGGGGAGACATCCGTCGCCCGCCCCTCGCCATCACATGGTTTTAGCGGATCTGTGGAGAGTGGCGCCCCCGGATCGCCGGACCGTCAGCGGGTGGAACTGGCTGCTCCCAGCCGGATCAGCACGCAGGGCGGGCTCGGCCAGCTCGCCAACGTGACGTCGCAGGTCGGACTCGGCGATAGCGACCACGACTGGTGCCGAGAGATAGGTGAGGCCTTGGACTGCCAAGCCGATGGCGAGCATCGTGGCCAGCCCCGCGCCCCGGTTGACGGCCATCATGACGGCAGCCGTAGCCGTACAGCCGAGACCGAGGACAAGCTCGGTTCGCACCGCGTGCAGCGCGGCCCAGCCCTGCGAACGCGGCCTCCTTTTGTCGGTGCGTCGCCAGGGCACGTCGCGGCCAGCCAAGGCGGTCAGGCTGGCAACGGTGATGACATGGGTGAGGGCGAGGTAGGCGAGGGCCCCGCCGAGCGCCTGTCTCAACGTCGCTTGGAGGAGGTGGCGGTAGATGAGCCAGCGGACGCTGAGGGTACCCACCAGCATGCCCGTCGCCGCCAGCCATAGCGCAAAGGGCATGCCGACGCGCTCATGCTGGACGAGCATCGACGCTCCGGCGAGCGCTCCGATGGGCACGGCGAGGGTCCGGACGCCCACGAGGGCCACGTCCAGGCCGTGGTTGGCGTGGTGCACCCGCTGGCGCCAATCGAGCCGAGAATCCCGGGCGAAGGGGCGGGGCAGGAACAACCGCAGATGCCGGCGCAGCTCCTGGACGGGTCCGTAGGTCCAGCGGAACCGCTGGCGCCGGTAGCCCTCGAAGGTCTCAGGGATGAGCCCTCTTCCCATCGGTTCGTTCAGGTAGACCGATCGGTAGCCCTGGGCGTGGACGCGGATGGACAGCTCGGAGTCCTCGGTGAGGCACCACTCCGCCCAACCGCCAGCGCTCTCGAGGGCGACACGGCGGATCACCGACATCGTTCCCACCGTGAGACCGGCGCCGTGCTCGTCGAGGCTCACCATGCCCGTCGAGAAGAACACGGCGTACTCCCAGTTGGCCATGCGACAGAACCGGCTGTCGCCGTAGTCCCGGTAGGCGTGCGGGCACTGGACGAAACCGACGCTGGGGTCCTCGAAGTGGCCCACGCTGCGACGCAGCCAGTCCGGCTCGACGTGGTAGTCGGCGTCCACCACGCCGATGAGCGTCGCCCTCGGGTCGGTGTGGGGCAGGACCCAGTTCAACGCCCCCGCCTTGGCGCCGGTGATCTGCTCCACGTGGAAGAACCGGAACCGGGGCCCTAGGAGGCCGCAGTGGTCCTCGACGGGTCGCCAAAGGTCCGGATCGGTGGTGTTGTTGTCGACCACGAGCACCTCGAAGGCGGGGTAGTCGAGACCGGCCAGGCGGTCGAGGGTGCCAATCACCAGCTCGGGCGGCTCCGCGTGACACGGCACATGAATCGACACCATGGGGAACGACTCCAGCGCGCCGGGGTCAACGTCGGGGGCCCGGCGCCACCGCATCCGCACCAACGGCTCCCATGCCTCCCGGACCTGCACCAGGGCCGAAGGGGCCGAGACGGCCACGAGGGCGACCGCGGCCCAGGCGAGCGCACGGGTCAGCGCGCTCACCGGCATGGTGGCGATGAAGTGCACGCCCCACAGGGAGGCCGCGACCGTCATGAGGACGAAGCTCGACCACGCCGCCACTCCTGCCGGTCGGAGGTCCTTGCCGGACACGACCAGGTAGCCGATGAAGACTGCGACACACAGGGCACCCGCCGCGGCCGCCGACCCCCGGGCGACGTAGAAGCTGGCGAAGGCCGCCCCGGCAACGGCCGCTCCGCTTCCGA
>JBHENM010000426.1:0-1940 GCA_046262035.1 Acidimicrobiales bacterium
CACCGCAGCCTACGCCAGCCGTACCCGGCCCGGCCCGCCCAAGCGCCCGACCAGCCGGCCACCAGCCGGCCCATCAAATTCCTTTCTTCGGCTTGGAGGCTGTAGCGAATTCGCCTGAGGTGGCTCCTGCCGGCTCCCGCCGGTCTCCGGCGGCACGCTCCCAGGGGGGCCGGATAGCCCGTATGAGGCGCTGTTCTGGTGCAAGCATGGGTTTCGATGCGGGCGAGGAATAGAGATATGCGCGTGGGATCGACCCGCGGGACGGTCATTGCGCCAACAACACCGTCGGATGGCGAGCCGTGATGGCCTGGGAACCGGGTTCGCTTGTGGAGTCGCCCGGTCGGTCGCTCTTGGCGAGCGTCTTTGAGGGTCGACCCCGGGGTGCCCGGCGTTCGCCCGGGCGATGGGACTACGTCGCCGGCGAGATCGTGGCGCCGAGGCTGCGTCCCTGGGCGTGGCCATGGAGCTTCAAGATGTTGCCGGTCGCGCACACCAGCGCCCACTCGCTCTCGGCGGCGGCAATGCCCCGCCGCATGAACCGGCGGATGCCACGGTTCTCCTTCACCTGCCCGAAGATCGGCTCGACGGTGCAGGAACGCTGGCCGTAGGCGGCGGCGCCCTCCTCGGTCCGCAGGCGGTGCTCCATCGCCTCGAGCGCGCTGGCGCCCTCGGGGGCCGGGCCGGTGGTGGTGCCCATCGCCCGCGCCGCCCGGCGCTGCTTCCAGTCTTTGGAGGTGGCGATCAGGCGGTCGGGGCCGGGAGCGGTGGCATTGGCCTCCGACCAGTAGCCGGCGTCACCGAGGACGGTCCCGATGTCGCCGTCGATGCCCGCCGCGGCGGCGTTGGCGGTGACCGCGGCCATCATCGGCACGAGCTGGCCGACGTCGTTGCGGTCCTGGGTGAGAGCGCAGGCCACGACGATCTGCTTGGCGTTCACCGCCGCCTGGGCGTTGAAGCCCTGCACCCACCCGCTCGCCGTCTTCATGATCCTGCTCTCGGGATCGGTGGTGTTGGCCTGGGCCGCGGGAGGATCCGGCGCTTCGGCCGCCGCCTTGGTCGCGGCCGTCAGGACCTCCTCGGCCTTGCCCAGCAACGAGATCGCCTCCAACTTGGAGAGGACGGTCGCCGTATTGTCCACACGAACCTTCAGCGCAGCCACGTCCGCCTCCGCCCGCTGGCGCGCCACGGCCGGGTCCTTCGGGGCCGTTCCTCGGGGACGCCTGCCTTGCGCGGCGTCCTTGGCCAGTCGTGCCGACCGCGCCTGGTCGGCCTCCGCTCCGGCGCGCCTGTCGGCCTCGATCTCACCGAGGGCGGCGCGCAGGCGAGCGAGGCGCGACCCGCGACGGGCCAGCTCGGCAGGGACCTCGGAGCAAAGGCTCGGCTGGAGCGCCTCGGCCTCGTCGGCCCGGCCGGCCTGGGCGAGGATGGCATCGACCTCGGCGGCGATGGAGCCCTCCGAGCGGTTCGCGCCCAGGGCCGCGTCGGCGGCGATCTTGGTCCCGTCGATGGCGATCGTGCCGAGCGAGGCGAGCCCGGCCTTGGCACACAGCGCCAGCACGTCGATGAACACCGCTCGGATCGCCTCGGTGTGGTCGGCGCGGAACCGGGCAACGGCGATGTGGTCAGGGACCACGTCGGCGCAGATCGCCCTGAAAGCGAGGTCGGCCCGGCACGCGGCCTCGATACGACGGGAGGATCGCAGGCCCCGGCAATAGCCGTAGACCAGCAGGGCGAGCATCATCTCGGGGTCGTACGCCGCTCGTCCTGCCCCGTCGTTGGGGTGGCGGGCGTGGAACGCCGAGAGGTCCACCACCGCCACGACGTCGAGGACGAACCAGACCAGGTGCTCCTCGGGCAGCCAGTCGGCGATGCTCGGGGGGAGCAGGAAAAGTTGGTCCCTGAGCGGTACCTTATAGTTGTACGCCACAGGAACAATTATA
>JBHENM010000427.1:0-4921 GCA_046262035.1 Acidimicrobiales bacterium
TCGTGGTGCCGGCCACTTCGGCCCCGGCCAATCGCCCAGCAATGACGACGCCGCTTCGGCGGTGGCGGTGGGCTTCGCCGATGGGCCACAGGAGACGCTGGGCCTGGCGGCCCGGGTGCGGGTGCATGGCTTCGGTTGCTCCCCCGGTGCTGCGGAGGCTCAGCCGGCCTGGCTGAGGTCGAGGACGCAGTCGTCGCCCCCGAAGTCGTTTTGCTGGTAGTCGTCGGCGTCCTCGTCGTTGAACCACCGCCCGTCCTCGGCCAGGTAGCGGAAGGCGTAGCGCCCGCCGGCGGGGAGGGTGACCGTCGCAGAGCGCAGGTTGCCCTCTGGGCGGAGGGGCGTGGCCGTGGGATCCCAGTCGTTGAAGTCGCCCACCACGGCGACGGCCTGGCCGTCTACCCCGTCCTTGGGGACGGCGAAGGTCACCTTCACCTGCTCCCCACCCTTCATGGGCTCGCAGCGGATCATGATGTGTCTCCTTTCTCTTCGCGGCGGTACCGGCCGCTGCCGGCCGGATGAGGGATGGTGGCCGCCCGGCGCGAGGCGCCGCCGCTCCGCCGCCCCGGCGACGGAGCGCGTGGTGCCTGCTCAAACGGGATGCTGATGAGCCAGCCCAGCCCGGCCAGGGCGAGTGCGTCGAAGGCGGCGCCGGTCGGCCCGCCCAATCGCAGTTCCCCGCCTCGCGTGGCGATCCTGTCGGCGGCAGAGGCCAAGACGTCCACGCCCGAGCCATCGATCCGGCACACATTGCCGAGGTCCACGACGACGGCGAGGTTGCCTTGGCCGTCGATGAGGTCGCGGAGCACGCCGGCCAGGCCGACCGAGGCGGCGAGGTCGAGATCGCCGTGGAGGGTGACGATGACGGTGCCCAGGAAGCGGCCGACGACGAGCGAGCCACTCGGATTCACCGAACCCCGGCCCCCGCTCGGGGGGCCAGGTCCGGCATCCGGGGGGCCAGCTCCGGCATCCGGGGCCACCGCATGCTGGCGTTCCCGGTAGGCGGTCACGAGCCCGGGCCCCCGCCAGCTGGCAGCTCCCAGTCGACGGTGAAGTGACCGACGTCGCCGGGCACCAACCGACGATCAGTGCCCGACCACATCAGCGGCCGAGAGCTTGTCTGGGCCGAGGAGGCGGGCGACGAGCCAGGGCGCGCCTCGCCCAGACCCTGCTTCGCCGACGACATCGCAGCCTCCCCCGAGTAGAGCTTTCGATGCGAGAGGTTGGATGCCCACATAGGGACGAAACCCCCCCCGGGCAGCCCAGCGCCTCCCCGGTGCCAGCGCCCTTTGGCGGCGGGGGGATGCTCCTCCGGGGGGATGGGCCGCCGACGACTCGGGGCGGGGTTGCTCCGGGGCTGGGAGCCCCGGGTCCGGCGGACGGCTCTGTGGGCATTGCGCCCACCTCCTCACCGAGAGCGACCCGGTGCTCCCCAGCCAAGGAGACACGGGCTCCCCGGCGGTCGCTCGTTCCACATCGTTGCAGCCCGGAAGCGGCCGGGCTATGCGGGAATCTACGGAAAGGATCATCAGCGGACTACGGAGGCGTGCGACTCCTACGCGGGATGCCAGCGCCTGGCCCCGGGCCGCGCCGCCGCCCGTTTACGGATCGGGCGCGAGAATGCCTCGGCGCAACGCGTCGCGGACCAACTGGGCCGAGCTGCGCACGCCCAGCTTCTTCATCGCATGGGCCCGGTGGGTCTCCACCGTCCTCGGGCTGATGAACAGCTGCTCGCCAATGGCGGCGTTGGTGTGGCCCTCGGCCACCAGTGCCAGCACCTCACGCTCGCGGGCGGTGAGGGCGTCGTAGGGATCGGAGACCTGGGAAGCCCGGCGGGCGTAGGCCTCGACGGCACGCTCGGTGAGCGGCGGGCTCAGGTAGCGCCGACCCGCCGCCACCTCCCGGACGGCCCGCACCAGCTCCGCCGGCGGGGCGTGCTTGAGGGCGTAGCCGGAGGCGCCGCGGCGCAGGGCCTCGAGCACGTAGGCCTCGCTGTCATGCATGGACAGGACGAGCACCCGGGTCCCCGGGAAGCGACGAGTGAGCTCCCCGGTCACCTCGAGACCGCCACGCCCCGGCATCACCAGGTCGAGCACGACCACGTCGGGGTGCAGCTGCTCCACCAGGGCAGGCACCTCGTCGCCGCACTCGGCCTGCCCCACGACCTCGAAGTCGCGCCCAGCGGCCAACAGGCTCGAGACGCCCTCCCGCACCACTGGGTGGTCGTCGACGAGGAGGACCCGGACCGTCATAACCCCGAGCTCGGCCTGTCGCCCACGGCGAGCTCGGCGACGACCCGGGTACCCCGGTCCGGGTGCGACTCCACCCGGAGCCGGCCGCCGGTGGCGCGGGCACGCTCCTCCATCCCGACGAGGCCGCTGCCGAGACCGGCCCCAGCAGCATCCAGGCCGAAGCCGACCCCTTGGTCGGTGACCTCGACGACCAGCGCTTCCTGCCCCAACACGCAGCTCAGCGTGGCCCGGCCGATCTCGGCATGGCGGGCGACGTTGGTGAGCGCCTCTTGGGCGATTCGGTAGGCGGCGATCTCAACCTCGGGCGTCAGGCGACCATCTAGGCCGGAGTGCGAAAGGGCCACCTCCACGCCGGTCCGGGCGGTGAACCGTTCGGCCAGCCAGAGGAGGGCGGGCCCTAGGCCCAGGTCGTCGAGGACGGCCGGGCGAAGGTCGAGGGAGAGATCACGCACCCGGTGCAACAGCTCGCCCACCAGCACCCGCGCCCGGTCGAGCCGGTTACTCAGGGCCTCGGCAGGGAGGCGCTCCCCGTTCTCCAAGGTGAGACTGAGGCCGGTGAGGATCTGGCCGACCTCGTCGTGCAGCTCGCGGGCGATGTGGCGCCGCTCGGCCTCCTGGGCGTTGACGGCCTGGCGGGCATACGCCTCGAGGCGCTGGCGCAGTCGGCGCTCCTGGTCGTGGGCGGCCCGCAGCGCCTCGTCCACCTCCGCCCGCTCGATCGCCTCGGCCAGGACATGGGCCACCGTCTGCAGGAACCGGGTGTCGTCGGCGCTGAAGAGGCGACACTCGGTGGTGTGGGCACCGAGCACCCCCCAGGGGGGGCCGGCTCCAACGACGACGGTCATGCCGCTGACGACGCCGTGCTCCACCAGCAGTGGCGGCCCGCGGAAGCGAGTCTCCCGGGAGAGGTCCTCCACCACCACGGGAGCGTCCACGGCCAGGGTGTAGCCGGCCTGGGAGTCGAGTCCCGCCCCCACGGTGGCCCGGCCCACGCAGCCCTCCTTCCAGCCCACCCCAGCCCGTAGGACCAGCGCCTCGCCGCCCGGGAGGAGCTCGAGCACCTTGGCGTACTCGACGTCGAGGGTGCGGGCCACGAGCCCGACGGCGACGTCCATGAGGGCCGAGACGTCGGGGTCGACGAGCGCCTGGCGGCCGAGCTCGGCCACCACGTCCTGCTGGCGGGCCCGGGCGGCCAGCTCGGCGTCCACCCGTTTGCGGGCCGCGAGGTCACGGAACATCCCGACGATCTCCGCCCGCCCCTCGATCTCCAGGAGGTCAGCGCCCACCTCAACCGGGACGCGGTGGCCGTCCCGGTGCAAGAGCTCGGTCTCGTAGTGTCTCGGCTCGGCCTCGCCGGCCACTCGTCGCCGGGCCCGGGCAAGAAACCGATCCCGGGCGTCGGGGGCGAAGAACTCGCCGAGCGCCCTCATCGCCAACAGCTCCTCGGCCGAGTAGCCGGTCAGCGAGCAGAAGGCCTCGTTCACGTAGACAACGCGCTCGTGATCGCCGACCACGAGCCCGACGCCCAGGTCGCTCAAGATCCGGGGCAGGCTCTCGTACCAGCGGTGTTGCGGATCCCCCAGCCCCGGCATCCCGGTCACAGCTCGGCGGGGCAGACCATGACGCAAGCCTAAGCCGATAGGCCTGGAACGGCTAGGGGTAGCGAGCGTCCTCATACCACCAGGCATTCCAGCGCATCGGTCGTAGCTTCCTGGTTGCTGAGACCAAGGAGGCTGTGGTGGCCGACCATGCGACCCTACTGCGGGACCACGTGACGCTGACCTGCCGATCGGTGGACCGGATCCTCCCGCCGGGCTATGGCCAGCTTCGTCGACTTCTCTCTGCCCGCGCATGGCGCCGGGCGACCCGACTGATCCCCATCTCCGCGGAGGAGGCCGACTCGATCGCGGGTCGTACGGGTTGACATCTCTGGGAGCGAGAGCGAAGACCACCGTTGGTGCCTGGCTTGCAGCCTGGACGGCGGTGTCGGGAAACGAACGTTTTCTGCACAGTCTGGGTGGACGAGCTGAACCGGTCGCCAGGGCTGTACAAGAAACGGTGCCGGAAACCGGTTCTGTTCGGAAACCGGCCTGAGCCGTTTTCTGTACGCTATCGGCCGTGGCGCCCAGGACGAAGACCGTCCCGTCCCATCTCGAAGCCGAGCCCGCCGTCATCACCGGCGCTCTCGTCGGCTACGCCAGGGTCAGCACTCGCGACCAGAACCTCGACCGCCAGACCGACGCGCTCACTGCCGCCGGCTGCCTGCGGATTTTCGCCGACAAGCGGTCGGGCAAGACCAGCGCCCGGCCCGAGTTGGCCAAAGCCCTCGACTTCATGCGACCAGGGGACACCCTGGTCGTGGCCAGCCTGGACCGTCTGTCCCGCTCGTTGCAGGACCTCATCGCCATGGTCGCCGAGCTGCGCCGGCGCGGCGTCGGCTTCCGGTCCTTGCACGAACAGCTCGACACCACCACCCCGGGTGGGCGACTCGTCTTCCACGTCTTCGCCGCCCTGGCCGAGTTCATCCGGGAACTGATCGTCGAGGGCACCCGCGAGGGCCTGGACGCGGCCCGGGCGAGGGGGCGGGTCGGCGGGCGGCCCCCAGTGATGACGCCGGAGAAGATCGCTGCGGCCCGGTCGTTGCTGCCGGACAACAGCATCTCCGCCATCGC
>JBHENM010000428.1:0-1346 GCA_046262035.1 Acidimicrobiales bacterium
GTAATTGGATAGCGGGGTCCACCACCTCGAACTCATGGTCGTGTAAGAAGGTGGATCTGCCCGCCTGAGCCTCCTCCCGATCTGGCAGCGCCCGAGCCCAAAGGGCCACCGCCGACGTATGACGAGCTGGCCGCCGAGAACGAGCGGCTCCGGGAGCGGCTCGGCCAGGTCGAGCCCCGCATCGTCGAGCTGGAGCGGCTGCTGGAGGAGGTCCGCCGGGCCGCCAAGCGCCAGTCGGCCCCGTTCTCCAAGAACAAGCCGATGCCCGAGTGGGAAACACCCGGTCGCAAGAAGGGCAAGGCCCACGGCACCCACGGCCACCGGCCGCCGCCGGCCGAGCCCGACCGCTTCGCGGAGGCGCCGCTGCCGACACGCTGCCCGCACTGCGGCGAGGGGATCGACTTCGAGCGGTGGGCCGAGCAGTTCCAGACCGAGCTGGCCGAGCTGCGGCCCGTGGTCACCCGGTTCCGGGTCGGCATCGGCCACTGCCGGAGCTGCAAGCGCCGCATCCAGGGACGCCACCCCGAGCAGACCTCCGACGCCCTGGGGGCAGCCGGCTCCCAGGTCGGCCCTCGGGCCATGGCCTGGGCCGCGTGGCTGCACTACGGCCTCGGCCTGAGCTTCGGAAAGTGCACGCAGGTGCTGGCCCGCTTGGGGATCAACGTCACCGCCGGGGCCATCGCCTCCTCGTCGGCATCGACGGGCACCGACCTGGTCCCCACCCATGACGCCATCAAGGCCCACGTCGGCAGCGCCCGAGCGGTCGTGATGGACGAGACGGGATGGCGCATCGGCGGCCGGGGCGCGTGGCTATGGGTGGCGGCCACCGACGACGCCACCGTCTACGACGTGGCCCATGATCGGGACTTCGACGCGGCCACCAACCTCGTCCCCGCCGACTACGCCGGGACCGTCGTCCGCGACGGGTGGGTCGTCTACAACAGCTACGACAAGGCCACCCACCAGACCTGCATCGCCCATTTGCTCCGGCGCTGCCACGAGATGATCGAGGACCAGCCCGCCTGGGCCCGGGGCACACCCCGCCTGGTCCGCGACCTCCTGCTCGAAGCCCTCGACGCCCGTGACCTCGACGAGCGGGACCGGGCCGCAGCAGTCATCGACATCGGGGAACGCTTCGACCTGCTGTTCGAACAGGCCCACCCCCACGACGCCAACCGTCGCCTGGTCAAGCACCTCCGCCACGAACGCCACGCACTGTTCACCTTCCTCACCACCAACGGCGTCGATGCCACCAACTGGCGAGGCGAGCAAGGGGTCAGGCCAGCCGTCGTCAATCGCAAGGTGTGGGGCGGGAACCGCAGCGACGCGGGAGCCGAGACCCAGGG
>JBHENM010000429.1:0-1608 GCA_046262035.1 Acidimicrobiales bacterium
GCCAGGCCGGCGCCGGTGGTGACCTTGGAGTCGAACACCAGCAGATCCGGGTAGGCGCCCGAGACCTGGCGCCAGTGGCGGGCGAAGGCCAGCGCCTCGCCGGACTGGCTGGCCTTGGTGGCCGCGGCGTTGGCGTAGACGAGGTTGTGGGTGTCGCCGTCTTGGGCGAAGAAGCTGAGCACCGACTCGGTGCGCTGGGAACGCCTTGGTACGTAATGCCTTTCGAGGGCCACGTCGTCGCCGAAGTGCATGATGGCGTGGAAGTCGAGATCGAAGCTTGCGCCTCCGATCTGACCGGTGCGCCGGGCCCCCTCGGCCAGGGCGGCGAGGAGCGACTGGTTCCGAGCACGGCTCAGCCGGTAGGAGTAGGTGCCCAGCGCGGTGGCCTTGGGCAGGGACTCCAGACCGGCGAAGACCCCCAGACCGGCGTCGGCGGCGACGTCGTCGACGTGGGAGGTGCGACGCTGGCCGATCAGCTTGAGCGCCAGCAGCGACAGCGCCGAGCACACGGCGGGCACCTCGCTGGTGCCCGGCCAGCCGGCTGCGGCCACCGCCGCCGGGAGGTCGAGCTCGACGAGAGCAGGCGCCAGCAGCAGCAGCCCGGCATAGGACGTCTCCTCGGTCACGGGCTGCTCGGGCCAGGCGATGACGCGGGTGCGCGGTTGGCGGTCCCGCAGCGGCGGCGGTCGGGTGGGGCCGCGGGCCGCCAGCCGCTCCAGTCCCTCGTCCCGGCAGATCTCCCAGACGCCCGTGCGGTTGAGCGGGGTGGCGGTGGCGGCCAGGGCTTCGGCGATCTCGTCGATCGAGCGTCCCTGGGCCCGCAGGCGTACCACCGTGTCCCGGGCGGCCGCCTTGGCGGGAGCGACACGGGGACCGGGACGGCGCTCGACGAAGAAGTCCCGGTCACCGGCCCGGAAGTCCCGGGCCATCGCCGCCACCGTCGCCTCGGTGTAGCCGAAGCGGGCGCCGGCTTGGGCCGCGGAGAGCCCTTCTACGAAGTAGGCCCGCAGCGCCTCATAGCGCCGGTGCGCCGCACCCTCGGGCGAGGCGAAGAACTCACCACCCGCTCGATAGGGTCGTATCGCTGACGCCATCGACCATATCGTAAGGTGCCGACGGGCACGAAGGGTGGATCCATGGCCGACCAGGTGGCGCTCGCCGGCAAGACAGCCCTGTAATTACAGGGTTGGCGAGCCCGCTCTCACCCGCCGGCCGTCACCCGGCCGGCCCGACCCGCACCCCAGCACTTCTGGATCAGCCCTCACCAGATCAGCGAGACAGCCCTATCGTCGCCACGAGGAGCCACGTTCCAGCCCGGAAACAAAGGGCTTCCGACCTCACGCCGCGGGACAAGCGTCGCGCCAGGTCCGAACATGGCCGGTTCGAGAGTCCGAGTTTAGCGACAGGGGTTTTTCTATTGGCGGCGCCGACCTCAGTAGCACTTGCTGCCTTCCACTTGCTTCTAACAGTAGCCTTTGCCTTGCCAGCTGCTTTGGCGAGCATGTATCTGTACGGTCTGGCGGCCAGAGAAGTAGCGGAGATTGAAGGATCGAGAGGGTTGATAAGGCGTTCATTCTACGCGTCGGTCGTGCAACAACAACTCCTAGG
>JBHENM010000430.1:0-3485 GCA_046262035.1 Acidimicrobiales bacterium
GCCGCCCTCCAGGGCGTGGTCAAGTTCCCCGTGCGGATCAAGTGCGCCACTCTCCCCTGGAACACCCTCGCCCAGGTGCTCGACGAAGCGGGCTCCTAGATGGCTGGTGTCGAACGGGGTTCGCTGGACACAGGGATCGGGTTGAGGATCATGCCGTCTCCGGAGTGGTTGCCGGCTCGGGTGTTCGTGCTCCAGCTGGCGGCGTCTGTGGACGGGATGGCGGTTGTCGGGGTGCTTTGGCGGCGGTCGATGCGGTGCTGGCCGGTTCCCTCATGCGGTGACCGTCCATCCGGTAGGTGTGGAGCAGAGTCCGAGCGCAGCAAGGCGGGCGACGTTGGCTGCCGCAGCGAGCAGGTTGAAGTCGGCGTCGATCTTCGGTCGTCCGCGCACTCGTGCCCGGCGCCCGCCGTGGCGGCGGCGCATGAGGTGCGCGAGCTTGCGTTCGACCTTGGGCCGGTTGGCGCGGTAGGCGGCTTGCCAGTCAGGGTCGGCCTGTCGGCGCCGAGCGCGAGTGAGCGCCGCTTCGAAGGCGTTGACGCGGATGGTGCGACCGCCAGCGGCGTCGGTGCACTCGCCCCGCAGCGGGCAGGTGGCGCAATTCTGCCCGAAGTAGGCGATGCCATCCCCGTGGACGCCGCGTCGGATCGACACGCTCACCCCAGCCGGGCAGGAGACGGTGTCGTCTCCGAGATCGATGGCGAAGCGGTCCTTGCCGAACTTGCCGGCCGGCGCGCACGGCGGCTGGGTCCGACACCCGGAGTCGATGTCTTCGTCAGCGAGGCGCTGTTGGAACTCGCCGGTCCCGTATGCCGAGTCGCCGTACACCTTGGCGTCGTCGCCCCGGTCGTCGTCGCTGAGGAGGTCGTCGATGAGCTCTTCAGCGACCGACGCGTCACCGGCGTTGCCGGGCGTGACCGTCGTGTCGGTGATGATCTCGCTGTCGGGGTCGACCGAGACGTGGCCCTTGTAGCCATCGAAGCCTCGGGCCTGGGTCTTGTGGCCGTGGCGAGCGTCGGGATCGACCGTGGAGATCACCCGGTCCCGAGCGACCTTGCGGGCGATGCGGAACCGGCGGTCGTCGCCTTCCTCGAGGTCTTGGCCCAACACGGTGGCCAGCAGCTCTGCGGCCTGGGTGACCTCGACGGTGAGGTCCCGGGCTTCGAGCACGCCGAGGCACGCGAACCCATCGGCGGCGAGCTCAGCAACGAGCTGGGCACGGGCGGTCGGGTCGTCCCAGTCGCAGACCGGCTTGCCCCCAGAGCGGTACTCGTCGTCGCGGACCAGCACGCCCCGCAGCTCAGCTTCGAGGGCCTGGTCGGCGGCGGCGAGAAGCTGGCGGATGGCCGAGCGGATCATCGTCACTGTGTCCTGGGTGGTCACCGCGTCGTACAGCGGGGTCGAATCCAGCACCCGCTTGGCCGACACGACCCCGGCCCGCCGGGCGGCGTCCAGGCTGACCTCGAAGATCCGCCGCGGCCGCTCGGAGCGATCGAGCCGGGCTCGCATGTCGACGAGGACCGTGTGCACGAACCCGGGGTAGTCGAAGTCCAGGCCGCCGCACGCGTACTTCCAGCGGGCGTCGAACTCGAACGCCTCCACCGCTTCGCGGTCCGACAGACCGAACAGGCGCTGCAGGACCATCACCACCGCCACGATCCGAGGCGGCACCGACCGACGGCCGGTCGAGGTGAACAAGTCGGCGAACAGCTCGTCGGGGAACAGCACATGGCACTCGCGGTGAAGGACCGCCCAGATCGAGTCGTCTTTCACCCGCGGACCGACGAAGATGGCCGTGCCCTTCATCAAGTCAGCTTGCCGCGGCGCCAGCCCCAGCGTCATCGCCGCACCTTCCCGGAGAACCACATGCCGGTGATTCTTCCTGAGACCGCGGTCAATCGCGAGCACTCACGCCCGCGAAAGACACCAGCCATCTAGTGGCGTAATGACACCAACCGGTGTGCCGGCGGCGGAACCCTCAACGAGAACGCCGCTGGTCGGGCTAGCCTCGATTGTTCGTCCAGCGGCATGGCGGTCGGGAATGCTGCTTCATTCCGGTCGGCCGACGGCCACGGGGGGTGACGGCCGGGCGAGGGCGCGGTCGACCAGGGAATCCTGGTGCTGAGAGTTGGTGCGCCTCGATGGATCGGTCTGGGCCGGCGCGCGGAGCCCGGGTCGCCGCTCAGCAGAGAGCAGCGCGCAGGCGGCTGAAGGCGGCGTCCAGTGGGTCTCGCCACGGCCAGGCGGCGTCGATGCGCAGGTGCAGGTCCCGGCCCCGGCGTGCCAGGCGGGCACCGACGTGGAGCAGCTGATAGCGCAGCGTGGCCGGCTCGGCGCGGGCCAGGGAGCCCTCCAGGCACACCTGGGCGGTCCAGGTCAGCAGGTCCTGGGCGATCATGACCAACACCAGCCACGCCTCGTTGCGCACGAAGTCCTCGAAGGGGAAGTTGCGAAGGCCACAGGCCTTGGCGACGCGGATGCGGTCCTCGACCCGGGCGTGGCGGCGCTGGCGCAGCTCCAGCGGGGCCACCTCGCCCGCCGAGGCGGTGAGGAAGCAGGTGTGGCGGAAGCCCGTCCCGATGTCGAACAGCGACAGCTGGGCGCCGGGGTGGGGCCGTTCCCGCCGGCAGATGAGCCGGGTGCCGTCCGGCCACGTGCGGAGGTCGGCCAGGGCCGTGAGCTCGGTCACCCACGCTCCCGGGCGCCGGCTGCCGTCGCCTTCGACGGCGGGGACCCAGTCCTCCTCCTGGGCCAGCATCAAGGCGTCGCGGACGCGGCCGTCGACGTCGAAGCCAATGGAGAAGCCGATGTTGCGCTCCACCAGGGCATCGACGAACCCATGGGTGGCACCGGCGGAATCGGCTCTGGCCACGATCGGGTGCACGACGCCGGCGGGGTCGTCGCCGGCGCAGTGACCGGCCCGCCACGCCGGCGGGAGCTGGGCCAGGGCGGCATCCAGCATCTTGACGTGGTCGGCCGCGGTGTTGGCCCCGGCGTTGCCGGGACGCAGCATGGCGGCCAGGGCCTCGCCCGTCTCGTCGCACCAGACCCCGAGGGGATGAAAGCCGAACCCCCGCTTGTAGGTGGGGGCTGCGTCCTGCTTGTCGGAGTGGGCGTCGACGAGGGTGGCGTCGAAGTCCAGCGTCACCGTCTCCGGTGCCCCGCCGGCGGCCCACACCCGTTCACGGGCCGAAGCCCGGGCGACGTCGATGCCCCGCAGCTCGGCGGCGGCCACCGCCTCGATCGCCCGCCAGGCCGTGGCGTGGGAGGCCACCGGGCCGAACAGCGCCTCTTGGTTCCGCAGCACCGCCAGCTTCGACAGGCAGTCGGCCCCGTCGGCGATGGCTACGGCCATGTGCGTGAGCACGACGCCGGGGTCATGGGTGTGCCAGGAGATCCCACAGTCGCCCATGGCCACCGACAACCCCCGGGTCAAGCCCGATCGGTCGGCCAGCTCGGCCAGCAGTCCGGTGCCGACGTGGGACACC
>JBHENM010000431.1:0-17840 GCA_046262035.1 Acidimicrobiales bacterium
CGCTGCGCTGCGGGAACCGTCGCACGCCGCGCTCATCCAGCGGGTCCTGGCGATCCCCCAGAAGCGGTTCGAGCGAGCCATCGTCTCGTTCCTCAATCGCGAGGAGATTGTGGCGATCCTGGCCAGCCCCGAGCGAACCACTTGGATCGGACGGCGCGACAACGCCCTTCTTCTGGTAATGATCCAGACCGGCCTGCGCGTCTCGGAGCTCACGGGCCTGCGGTGCCGCGACGTCGTGCTCACCAACGGTGCCCACGTGTTCTGCCGTGGCAAGGCCGAAAGGAGCGTTGCACGCCGCTCACCGCCGCGACCGTGACGGTGCTGCGGTCGTGGTTGAAGGAGCGAGGCGACGAGGGCGATGGGCCACTGTTCCCGACCCGCCGGGGACCAGGCTCAGCACCGATGCCGTGGAACGACTCGTGGACAAGCACGTCAGGGTGGCGACGCAGCGATGCCCGTCCCTCGGGGAGAAGCGGGTGACGCCCCACGTCCTGCGGCACTCGGCCGCCATGGAACTCCTGGCGGCGGGTGTCGACAGCTCCGTCATCGCGCTCTGGCTCGGTCATGAGTCGCTCCAGTCGACCCAGATGTATCTCCACGCTGACATGGCCATCAAGCAGCGAGCCCTCGACCGCACCGCTCCCCATGGCAGCGCCGTCGGTCGGTTCCGGCCCACGGATGTCCTGATGGCCTTCCTCGACAGCCTGTGACTATGCCGACACGCAATGGTCCCGAACTCGCCGCGACAAGGCCCGCAAACGGCCGCGCGGCATAGTCACGCGCGCGGCATAGTCGTAGCTATCCCGCGAACGGCATAACTACGAGCTCATCGTCGAGCGCCACCGCAGCGCGGCAACTGTCGTCACCTCGAACCGTGAGCCCGTGAAGTGGCTCGGGCTCATGGCCGACGCCCTCCTCGCCCAGTCCGCCATCGACCGCCTGCAGTCGGCGGCCTACGAGGTCGTCACCAGCGGAACGCAAAGTTGCAACTGACGGTCGTGCTCGGGCCCTTCGAGCACGTCGACGGCTTGTACCTGCACCCTGACCACCGCCGTCGTCTTCGTCGGCCTCCCGTGAGCTCCACTGTTGATGATGAGTAAATTAGGCCGCAGTGTCAGGAGCTTTCGCCGCAGGCGGCGAGCACGACAGGAAGAAGTTCTTGTAGTTCAAGGACTCTGGGTCGATCGTGCATCGACGGAGCGTGGTGACCGTCGTGTGTGCGGTCAGAAATGCTCGACATTCTGCCGGTGGTCTGGTTTCTTCACACCCCATGAGCGCAGAGTCCCGGCGCGCGGCGCTGGAAGCAGCAGGCCTGGTCCATCCTCGACCAGAGGCGGTGACCGCCGAGCCGTTCCGGTCGGGTCAGCCGTTCTTCCTCGCCGAAGACAAGGTCCAGGTCAAGTACGAGATGCTGCGTGCTGTCCACGTCGAAGGCATGACGGTGAGCGCGGCCGCCGCTGCCCACGGCTACTCCCGGGCCGAGTTCTATCTGGTGGACCGAGCGTTCGCGGAGCGCGGCATGGCCGGGCTGGTGGACGGACGTCGGGGCCGGCGGGGGCCGACGAAGCTCTCCGGCGAGATCGTGGAGTTCCTTCAGCAGTCGCCACCGGATCGATCCGGCGCAGCCCTCGCTCAGGAGGTAGCGGAGCGCTTCGGGGTGCTCCTGCACCGGCGCACGGTCGAGCGGGCACGCCAGCGGTGAGAGCGTTTTGGCCCCCGGCGGAGGGAGCGCAGGCGGACTACGAGGCGCTCCGCACCGCCGTCGTGGCGGGGACCACACCGGTGGGCCCGGCGTCCGCCCGCTTCTCGCGAGCTGGCCTCGTGGGCCTGATCCACCGGCCCAGCGCCGAGCCGGTGTTCGTGGCGTCCCTGCGTGGGGCGGAGCGGCCGGCGTGGTCGCCGCACGTCGACCCACGAGTCGAGGCGCTCGCCGCCGGTTACCGCTTGGTGTTGTCCGTCGACGATGAGCAAGGCTCGAGTGGGGAGGCGGTCGGATGAGGGTGGCGATCTACGCCCGGGTGTCCACTGAGGCGCAGGAGGCCAGGGGGACGATCGGCTCCCAGCTGGAGGTCCTCCGCGCCCGGGTCGCGGCCGAGGGTCACGAGCTGTGCGCCGAGTTCTGCGACGACGGCTACTCGGGTGCCCGCCTCGACCGACCGGGCCTGGACACGCTGCGGGACGCAGCCGAGGCCGGGCTGATCGAGGCGGTGTGGTGCCTCTCTCCCGACCGGCTGGCTCGCGCTTACGCCTACCAGGTCGTCGTGCTCGACGAGCTCGAGCGTCTGGGGGTGCGGGTGTTCTTCGTCGACACGCCGCCGCTCGACGACCCCCAGGCCCGGCTGCTCACCCAGGTGCAGGGCGTGATCAGCGAGTACGAGCGGGCCAAGATCGCCGAGCGCTACCGCCGGGGGAAGCTCTATCGCTCCCGGGCCGGGGAGGTCATCTCCTGGAAGGCGCCCTACGGCTACCGCCGCGTCGCCCGGAGCTCGGAAAGGCCCGCACACCTGGAGGTTTTCGAGCCAGAGGCAGCGGTGGTCCGGCGCATCTTCGACGACTACGTGGCCGGCGGCCACTCCATCCGGGAGATCACCCGTCGGCTCAACGCCGATGCCGTGCCCACGCCCACGGGCAAGCCGGTGTGGGGCACCTCGACGGTCGGTCGCCTCCTGCGCAACGAGGCTTACGTCGGACGCGTGTACTACAACCGCACGGAGTCGACGCCGACGAAGACGGGGCGGCACTCGACGCTGCAGCGTCCCCGGCCGAAGGAGGAGTGGATCCCGATCGCGGTTCCGCCCATCGTTGCCGAGGAGGTCTTCGAGGCCGCCCAGGCGACCAGCCGCGACAACTCAAAGTGGAGCCCTCGGCGCGTCAACGACGAGGCCTGGTTGCTACGGGGCTTGATCGTCTGCGGGTCCTGTGGGGTGCGCACCAACTGCCATCGCATGCAGGGCCGCAACGGGACGTTCCACCGCTACTACTGGTGCCGCAACCACGACACCCTCCGTGCCGGCGGCGAGGAACGTCGATGCCCGCAGCGCAACATCCGGGCCGACGCCCTCGACGCCTTCGTGTTCGGCCAGGTGCGCGCTGCGCTCCTGCGCCCCGACGTCCTTCTCGCCGGTGAGAGCGCCATGGCGATGACCTCGCCTGTCCCCGACGACGAGATCCTGGCCGGCGAGTTGGTGCGGCTCGAGCGGAAGCTCGACGCAGCCGACGCCGAACGGCGTCGCCTGGCCGACCTCTACCAGGCCGGTCTCCTCGACCTGCACGAGGTGCAGCGCCGCAGCCGTGATGTCGACGCCCGCCGCCGGGAGCTGGCCGACCGTCGGGACCAACTGGCAGCCGATCACCGTGAGCTTGCCGCCGGCAATGAGCTGGCGCGACGCGTCCGTGACTTCGCCGCTCGCGCTGGGGACGGCATCGACCGACTCGACTTCTGGCAGCACCAGCAGCTCATCCGCCTCGTCGTCGATGAGGTGCGTGTGGACGGTTGGCGAGTCGAGATCCACCTTCGCATCGCCCTCGAACCCGAACCGCCCACTACCGCAACTGTCGGTGCTCGCCGGAGCGGCGGCCGTCCTCGCGAAGCCAAGAGCCGGAGCCGACAGCGACGAGTGTCAAGTGAAGACGGTTTGCGTTCCCTCCGTGGTGACCAAGTGGCCGTGGTACAGCCACGTGGCGCCGATGTCCTGGCTCGTCCAGCGCGACGTCGAAAACGGCCGCCGCGAGTTGAACTTTTCGAACTGGGACGGCGACAACGACTCCGACGACCTGGTCGAGGCCGTGGGCGACGGCTCCATGCCACCCAGGAACTACCGCCTCCTCCACCCTGACGCTCGACTGTCCGACGCCGAGAAGACCGCTCTCATCGGGGCGCTTCAGGCGCTGGCTGACGAAGGCGAGGACGAGGACCGCAGCGGAAGCAACCGCGGTCCTGGCTGAGCCCCTTCCGAAACACCATGTCGACGCCGCCCCCCGATCAGAACGGGAACCCGAAAGTGGACCGGCTCTCTCGTGCTCGCTCCGTGGTCCTGACGATCCTGAGCGTCGAAGTGGCGATCCTCGCTGTCACGGGAATCGCCCTGTTCTTCCTGTACCGGCCGTCAGCCAGTCAAGCTTGGAGCGATCTGGTGACCGAAACCAACGCCTGGGACGTGCGCCTGGCCTACGGTCTCCGACTCATCCACCGGGTCACTTCACAACTCGCTATACCGACGGCGATCGCCGCCGGTGTCCTCGTCGCCCTGCGGAACCAGGTCGGTGTCCCCCACTGGCATGGCCCTGCCACCGGCGCCGGAACTGCGATCACAACTCTGCTCGCATCCTTCACCGGGTTCCTGCTGCCGTGGGACCAGCTGGCGCTCTCGGCCGTCAGGGTCGGCTCTTCGATCCGGGGGTACCCTCCTCTCTTCGGCCCCGAAGTCCGCTTCGTGATCATGGGTGGCGTGGAGATCAGCGCGGGCACGGTCATCCGCTGGCTCCTGATCCACATGCTGGTCGTCGGGCCCGCCGTCATAGGCCTCGTGGTCCTCGCTTGGCGACAGCATCGGTCGCGCGCTGCTCTACTCTGAAGAGACATGGCCCTGACGCCGGCCCGGCTATACCAGCGGTGCGTGAAGTGGGGTCTCGCCACGGGGGCGGTTGCAGGGGCGGTTACGGCGGCGTTTGTCGGGTTCGTGGCCGGCGACGATCTCGGGGATGGCACGCTCGGTGCCCGGATCGGGCTCGCCCTGGCCTCCGCCCTTTACGGACTCGTCATCGGCACCCTCGTGGCCGTGGTCCCGGCGGCGGCCGGTGGCCTCGCTGTGACCACGTTGGTCCGGTGGCGTCATCCCCAGCCATCGTCGCGCCGTGCTGTGGAGCGCGACTTGACCGTGCTCTTCGGCGTGGTCCTCGCTCTGCTCAACCTCGCCGCCCTCGCGCTGCTCGTATCGCTGGACGGATGGTCGGAGATCGGCCGCGAGCTGCCGCTTGTTGTCATTGGCGATGTGTGCGTCGTAGTCATGCTCTGGCGGGCGAGGTCGTCGATCGCCGAGGGCTGGGATGAGGGTGACTTGGACGACCGTGCGGATCAGCCGCCGGTGGCCCTGTCCAACCCGACCGCCGAGCCCTGGTACACCCCGGAGTAGCGAGATGGGTTCCGATCCGGGTTCCACCGGTGGAGTGCACGTGGCCCAGCTGAACGTCGGTCGGCTGCGGGCCCCGATCGACGATCCGATCATCGATGACTTCCGCACGAACCTGGATCGAGTCAACGCGCTGGCTGAGGACAGCCCCGGCTTCGTGTGGCGCCTGCGGGACGAGAGTGGCAACGCCACCGGCATCCAACCCTGCGACGATCCCCTTCAGATCATCAATCTGACCGTGTGGAAGTCGATCGACGCGCTGGCCGACTTCACCTACCGCTCGGGCCACGTCGATCTCCTCCGTCGCCGGCGCGAGTTCTTCGAGGCCCCGAGCCAGCCGATCCTTTGCCTCTGGTGGATCCCCGGCGGCACCATCCCGTCTGTGCAGGAGGCCATCGCCCGCCTCGAGCACCTACGGGCCCACGGTCCCAGGCCAACGGCATTCACGTTCCGTCACCGCTTCGAGCCGGGAGGCCACAACGCTCAGCTCGGCAGCGAGCACGACACCTGCCGCGCCTGACACCTCGTCACGCCGTCCGCCCTACCTCCTTCCGGAGATGGGCCCGGCCATTGCCGGCACTCAGTACCCCCAGGACGTGATCGTGCGCGAGGCGCGCGTGACGTACTCGGGCCGCGTGGCGAGAGGCGACCCCGGGGACAGGGCCGGCCCGGCGGGCCGCCTGAGGAGGCCTCGCTACGGCCAGATGATGACCAGTCAGCCTTGGGGCAAGGCACCCAGCTGCCCCAGTAGGGTCATCTGGTCCCAGATCACCTCATGCTCTGCGATCACTCCGCCGCTGACCCTGAAGTAGTCGGCGAAGGGCATGTCCAACGTGTTGCCCGATGCCGGGATTGTGCCTGCGGAGGAGATGAGGTCGCCCTCATGCGTTCCTTTGAAGCGGCCCGTGATGTAGACCTCGTCGTCCGCCTCGACGGCGCGGACCAGTTCCATGTGCGCGTCAGGCAACGCGTTTCTGAACGCCCGTCCGAAGGCCTCGTGCTCTCCCGGACTGAAGCTGCCCGAGGGCGTGACCGTCACGCAGTCGTCTGCGAAGAGAGACGTCGCTCCTTCGAAGTCGCCTGCGCCGAAACGCTCGTAGTACTGCTCCGCCAGTTCCCGCGCCGTGCCCACTGTGGTTCTCCCTTCGTTCACTCAGAGACGAAGGGAAGCGTGTCACATCCCGGCAAGAGAAGAGGGTCTCGAAGGACCCCTCACGGCCGTCGTCACGCCCTCCAACGCCCAGGCAGAACCGTGAGCAACCTGCGACAATCACGGGGCCATGAACAGAGAGGGGCGCTTTGCAATGCGGATGATGCTGAAGGTGCGGATCCCCGTCGAGGCCGGCAATGCCGCCATCCAGGGCGGAGAGCTTCCCAAGGCCCTGGAAAGCATGATGGAGGAGTTGAAGCCCGAGGCCGCGTACTTCGTCGCCGAAGACGGAGTTCGGTGCGCGCTCATCTTCTTCGACATGGCTGACATATCAGATATTCCGGTGATCGCCGAGCCGTTCTTCCAGGGTATGAACGCCAAGGTCGACCTCGTGCCTGTGATGAACGCCGCGGACCTCCAGAAGGGCTTGTCGCGGCTCGACTGATCGGGACGTCACGCACAGCGTCCTTCAGCCGCCCACGTTGACGGGGTCGTACAAGCCTCCTCGCCAGGGACCAACTCGTTGCAGTTGAACCGATTTCGTTACCGGCACCGGATCCCGTCACCGCAGCCAACGAGCTGAACCGCGATCTACCCGTTAGGTTCTGCAGACGACGGGATGGCTGCGTAGGGGGGTACTGCGTGAACATGAGGCGGTTGGCAACGATGGCTTGTGTCGCCATGCTCACAGTTGTGGGCTGCCGCGACCGGTCGACTGCGCAAGACGCTGCGGACAAGCTCTGTGCAGAATTGGCCGAGCTCGACGCGTCCGCGACCAAGTTGGCCGGCCTGGAGCCGACGGCCCCCGTCGCCCAGGTCCGGCAGCTCAGGGCCGAGATGGAGGCGCGGTACAGGGACGTCCAGGAGGCGGCCGAGGACGCCGACGCGGTCAGAATCGACACCGTGACACAGGCCTACAACAACGTCCTGCGAAGCACCAACGGCGTTAACAGTCAGGAGGCCCTGGCCCAAGCCGAGCCCGAGATCGACCGAACCGCGGGCGAGTTCAGCGACGCTCGCGTCCAGCTGCACACCTCGTCCGGCTGTTAGACGGCGTTACCGGCTGGGTCGCGCCCTCCGGGGCGGCACCACCGCGCTCGGCTGAGACGTGTGTGTGGGCATGGGGTGGGTGAGCTCCCCCACGGGAGATGGGAGATCCACCCGGGGGTTGTGACATTTACCCGGCCCTAGGGCGCGCCATCGGCGAACCGCACGCAGTCGAGGAGCCGTTCGACGTGCTGCTTGCCCACGGCACACAGGACGCTGTACGAGCGCCGCTCGCGTCGCACGTACAGCTCGGCCAGCCAGCGGTGCCCGGATCCACCCTCGAGGCCGAAGCCGGCGCCGCTGCCGTCCCCGCCGCACCGTGCGGTCGGGCCAGGCGTCGATCCGTGTACACGCTTGTCCGCGGGGGTTCCCACACACGGAAGGCGCCCTGTCCCGAATCTGCGGAGGTCCATCTATCAGACAGCGGGGGCGCCAACGACCGGCTGGACCCACCACCAGTTGGATGGGCACGCGGATGGGACAGAGCCCTTACCAAAGAGAAGAGGCCCTCCGAAGAGGGCCCCCTACCTGATTCTCGTGGAGCGGACGACGGGATTCGAACCCGCGACCCTCACCTTGGCAAGGTGATGCTCTACCAGCTGAGCCACGTCCGCGTCGCTCTTACTCTAGCAACCCAACCTCGGCCCGAGTACCACCCCGCCCCCCGTCATTGTCCAGCACCCCGTCCTCAGCGGCCGCTGTGCCCGAACCCACCGAGGCCGCGCTCGGACACCGGAAGGTCCGCCGCGACGACGAACCGGGCGTGCTCGACCCGCTGGATGACGAGCTGGGCGATGCGGTCCCCGCGTTGGACCTCGTAGTCCGACACGGGATCGGTGTTGACGAGGAGCACCCTCAGCTCGTCCCGGTAGCCGGAGTCGATCAGACCGGGCGTGTTCAAGCAGGTGACGCCGTGGCGCCAGGCCAGCCCGCTCCGGGGGAGGACGAGCCCGGCGTAGCCGTCGGGGATGGCCACGGCCACGCCCGTCGGGACCACCGCCCGCCCGCCGCCGGCGGCGAGCACCACGCCCTCGCGGGCCACCAGGTCGGCTCCTGCGTCACCGGGCCTGGCGTACGACGGGAGCGGCAGGTCAGGGTCGAGCCGCACGATCGGGACGTCCGTCACGGTCTGGCAGCCTACGATCCGCCCGTGCTGGTATGGCTCGACCTGGAGATGACCGGACTCGACCCGGCCCGTCATGCCATCGTCGAGATCGCCACGCTCGTGACCGACGACGACCTGGAGGTCCTGGCCGAGGGGCCCGACCTGGTCATCCACCACTCCCCCGAGGTCCTCTCGGGGATGGACGACTTCGTACGGGCCATGCACGAACGGAGCGGCCTCCTCGATGCCATCGTGGCCTCCTCGCTCACGCTCGAAGAGGCGGGGCGGCTGACCCTGGAGTTCGTCAAGGCCCATGTCCCCGAACCGCGCGCTGCCCCCCTGTGCGGCAACTCGATCGGAACTGACCGCCGTTTCCTGGCCGCGCATCTTCCCGACCTGGAGAACCACCTGCACTACCGCTCGATCGACGTCTCAACGGTCAAGGAGCTGAGCCGTCGCTGGTACCCGGAGGCGTACGCCGCCGCTCCCGTCAAGGCCGGAGGGCACCGCGCCCTGGAGGACATCCGGGAGAGCGTGGCCGAGCTTCGCTACTACCGGTCGGCGGTCTTCCGGCCCGTCTCCTCCGGAGGCGCGAGCACCGAGAGCGCCCCGGGCAGCGATCGGTAACGCAGCGGCCCCTCCATGCGCTGCACCTCGCCATCGAGAGCCACCTCCACCACCGGTCGATCAAGGGCCAGCTCGACGTGCCGGGTCTGTCGCTGGACCAGGAGCGGCGATCGCTCGAGAGCTCCTGACACGAGGGCCAGGACGACCCGGGCCCGCGAGAACGGTGAGTCGGCGCGGGCCAGCCGGAAGTCGAGGGTGTTGTCGTCGAGTGATTCCCGGGCGTTCAACCGCAACAGGCCGCGCCCGTAGGGCCCGTTGCCGACGAACACCATCCACGCCCGGTAGCGCC
This sequence comes from Acidimicrobiales bacterium, assembly GCA_046262035.1. Taxonomy (GTDB): domain Bacteria; phylum Actinomycetota; class Acidimicrobiia; order Acidimicrobiales; family AC-14; genus JBHENM01. The sequence goes on from JBHENM010000431.1 coordinate 9,348, forward strand.
GTCCGTCGACCGAGACGATGAACCGCCGGCCGTGGCGGAGTTGCTGCCAGGCCGCCGACACGGTCGCCAGGCCCTTCGGCCAGCGCCGCTCGTGGGTCTCGCGCGTGACCACGATGCGGGGGTAGACGCCGATGCTCGAGTTGTTGATGAAGCGATGGCCATTGACTTCCCCGAGGTCGATTCGGCGGACGGTTCCGGCCGCGGCGGCCCGGCCCGCCGTCTCCAGGTCCTCGATGCCCAGCTCCCGGGCAAAGTGGTTGCGGGTGCCGGCCGGTATGGGCAGTAGCGGGATGTCGCTCTCGGCCAGGGCCTGGGCGGCACAGCGGATGGTCCCGTCGCCACCGGCCACGGCCACGAACTCGACCTCCTCGTCCATGGCCGCGTTTACGCGAGCGGGTAGGTCCGCCGGATCGCACTCCACGACCTCGTGACCGGGAAAGTGACCGGCGAGGTCGGAGAGGTCCATAGGGTCGGGTCCCGAGTCAGGATTCACGAAGACGATGCCCGGCACGAGCGGAACCGTACCCACAGCTACCGTCGGTATCCCATTGAGGGAGCCGAAGGCGAGCGACGCAAATGAGAACCGAGGCCCGGCGATGGGCCTTCCTCGATCACCCTGGTCCGCTGGCTTTCGCCCACCGGGGCGGCGCCGGGGACTGTCCGGAGAACACCATGGCCGCCTTCGAGCGCGCGGTTGGCCTGGGCTACCGGTACCTGGAGACCGACGCCCACGTCACCGCCGACGGCGTGGTCGTCGCCTTCCACGACGACTCCCTCGACCGCCTCACGGACCGCTCCGGGCGGATCGACGCCCTTCCGTGGTCCGAGGTGCGTGAGGCGAGGGTCGAGGGGCACCCGGTCCCGCTCCTGGAAGACGTGCTCGGCACATGGCCCGACGTCAGGGTGAACATCGACCCCAAGCACGACGCGTCCATCACCCCGCTGGTCGACGTCCTGCGGCGCACCCGGGCCTTCGACCGGGTGTGCGTGGGCGCCTTCTCCGATCGACGGCTGGCCCGGTTCCGCCGCCTCACGGGCAACCAGGTGTGCACGGCCATGGGACCGGCTGACATCGCCCGGCTGCGGGTGGCGGCCTGGGGGGGCTTCACCGGGCCCTTCTCCGCCGCGTGCGTGCAGGTCCCGGTGCGCCACGGACGGGTCCGGCTCATCGACCAGCGGTTTCTCGCCGCCGCCCACCGCCGGGGGCTGGCCGTCCACGTATGGACCATCGACGATGAGGCGGAGATGGATCGCCTTCTCGACCTCGGCGTGGACGGGCTGATGACGGACCGGCCTGCCGTCCTCAAGGAGGTGCTGACCAGGCGCGGACAGTGGGTGTAGACGGCGGGGGTGTCGCAGGCCGTCGGTAGCCTTCGATCATGGACCTGACCGTGGAGCAGTCGGCGGTCGTGGACCACGAAGGGCCACGTGCGGTCGTGGTGGGCGGAGCCGGAACCGGGAAGACCACGACCCTCCTGGCCCGCTACCTCCGCCTGACCGAGCGTCACCCGGCTTCCCGCGTCCTGGTCGTGTGCCGCCACCGCCCGGCCGCTCAGCGGTTCGTCAGTGCTGCCCTGCCGCACCTGCGGGGCGGGTTCGAGGCCCTCCCCGTCACGACCATCTACGGCCTCGCCCACGACATCGTCACCCGCTCGCGGGGCACGGTCCGCCTGCTCTCGATGGCCGAGCAGCGGCTGCGGGTACGGGAGATGCTCGCCCGCGAAGTCTCCTCCGACTGGCCGGAGCTCGGCCGCTACCTGACCCGCGCCGCCTTTGTCGACGAGGTCGTCGCCGCCCTGCCCGAGGTGCAGGCCGTGGGCCCGTCCGCCGCGGAGGCATCCGGGGGGCCGTGGCGGGAGCTGGCCGGCTTCGCCCACCGCTACCTTGCCGCCCTCAAGAGCGACGGCCAGGTCGACGCCGCCGGCCTCCTGGCCCAGGCCGAGCGCGAGGTGGCCGGTCACGGAGACCGCTTCGACCACGTCCTGGTCGACGACGCCGAGGGCCTGGTGCCGCCCGGAGCCTGCCTCCTCCGCGCTCTCGTGGGCGACGCCGTAAGCACCACGGTCGCCGGCGATCCCGCGGCCGGAAACCTTCCCGAGGGGCTGGTGGCTGACGCGTCACTCGCAGGCCGTCTCTCACGCACGTTCCGGGTGACGCCGCCCGGCAACCTCGTCCGCTGCAGCCACCCGTCGATCGAGCCCGAGGCGGTGGCCGGCGAGCTGGTCGCCGCCCGCGCCCAAGGCGTGGCCTGGTCGGAGATGGCCGTCGTTGTGCGCACGCTTGGACCTCGGGCCCGAGCCATCGCCCGGGCCCTGTCCCGGCACGGCATACCCGTCGTCCCCGTTCCCGCCCTGGCCGGAGACGAGCCCGTCGTCAGCGCCGTCCTCGACCTCCTGCGGTGGGTGGACGACGACGACTCGGCCCTGGAGCGGCTTCTCGTGTCGCCGCTGGCCCGCCTCGCCCCCTCGGAGGTGCGAGCGCTGCGCCGGGCGGCGGCCGTCGAAGGAAGGCCGCTCGAGAGCCAGCCGCTACTCGCCCCCCTGGTGCGCCTCCGGGACCACCTCCGGGATCGCCTGGCCGCGGGGGACAGCGCCGCCGACCTGGCCTACGAGGCATGGGCGGAGGGTTTTTCCGGGCTGGCTGGGGCGGGAGGCGGCGGCCTCGGAGCAGTGGACGATCGGGCCCTCGACGCCCTCGTCGCCCTGGTCGACGGGCTGGTTCACCATGCCGACCACGAGCCCGTCCCCAACCTGAGCCGCACCCTGGCCATGGTGGAGGAGGGAGGCCTGACCCCCGACCCCTGGCGCGCCGCGGCCTCCATCGGCGCCGACGGTGTGACCATCACTTCGATTCGGGGTGCGGCGGGCCAGGAGTGGCACACAGTGGTCGTGGCCGGATGCGTGGAGGGGGAGCTTCCCCGGCCCCAGGCGCGGGCCCGGCTGTTCGACGCCGACCTGCTTCGAGGAACGCAGCGGCCGGCGGACGAACGCCGCCAGCAGGAGCTGGTGGACGAGCGCCGGCTGTTCGCCCTGGCCACGAGCCGGGCAACGGGGCGGCTGACCACGACCGCCGCGCCCCAGCCCGGCGTGCTGCTCAGCCGGTTCGTGGAGGACTGGGCGGTCACCCCCACCCACCTCCCCCTGGCCCCCGGTCAACCGCCGGCGGCGCGAGCCGTCACCGCCGGGTCGGTGCCGGTATGGCCGGAGGGCAGGCTCCGGCTCTCGGCCAGCCAGCTGGCCACCTACGACGACTGTCCCCTCCGCTACGCCTACCAGTACGGGTTGCGGGCCAAGGACGAGGCTGGAGTCCACGCCGGGCTGGGATCCCTCGTTCACGAGGTCCTGGCCACCTTCCTGGACCCCGACGACCCGCAGGCCCGCACCCGCGAGCGGCTGTTGGCCGTGGCCGACTCCGTGTGGACTGACGACATCGCCCGGTACCGGCCCCAGGCCGAGGAGGCCCGCCGCGACTTTCTGGCCATGCTCAACGCCTGGTGGGAGCACGAGGGAAGCCAGGAGCAGCTCGCCCCTGAGGTGCTGGCCGTGGAGCGCAGGTTCGAGTTCGACGTCGGACCCCATCGCCTCAGCGGCGCCATCGACCGGATCGACCGGGCCGCCGACGGGGTGGGGATCCGGGTGGTCGACTACAAGACGGGCAAGAGGGAGCCCTCGGCGGCCGACGTGGCCGAAGACCTCCAGCTCGCCGTCTACCACCTGGCCGCGGGGCGGGATCCGGAGCTGGCCACGCTGGGCCCAGCCACGCAACTGCAACTGCTCTACCTGCGGTCCATGCGGAACTACGACCAACCCTTGTCCGATGACCACGCCGCCGTGACGGAGGCTCGGATCCTGGCCACCGCCGACCAGATCCTGGGCGAGGAGTTCGCCCCCGCGGTCGACGCCACCTGTCGCAACTGCAGCTTCCAGCGCCTGTGCCCGCTCTGGCCCGAGGGCCGTCACGTGGGCCAGTGACCTTTGACCCCACCCCGGAGCAGACGGCGGCCATCAACGCCCCGCTCACGCCCCTTCGGCTCGTGGCCGGAGCGGGCACGGGCAAGACCACGGTCATGGCCCAGCGCATCCTCCACCTCGTCGGGGCCGGGCTGGCCCGTCCCGACCAGATCCTGGGCCTGACCTTCACCAACAAGGCGGCGCTGAACCTCAAGGAGAAGGTCCGCGAGGTGTTGGGGCCGAACGCCGACGTGACCGTAGCCACGTACCACTCCTACGGCGCCTCGCTGGTGAACGATCACTCCCTGGAGCTGGACCTGACGCCGGGCACCCGGCTGCTCGACCGGGCCCAGGCCTGGCTCCTCCTGTTCACCGTCTTCGACGAGTTCCGCTTCGAGCGACGGAGCTCGCTGGCCCCCAACGTGATCCTGGAGGCCGCCCTCAACCTCGCCTCCCGGGCCGCCGACTATCTCGTGCCCGTCCCCGCCATCGCCGCCGACAGCGCCTTTCTGGCCAAGGAAGCCCCGTGGAAGCCGATGCGGGAGGCGGCCGAGGGTCGCCTCGAGCTGTGCCAGGTGGTCGAGGCCTACCAGCGTCGCAAGCGGGAGCGGAACCTCCTGGACTACGGGGATCAGGTCGGCTTGGCCGTCCAGCTGCTCGAGAACCACCCGGAGGTGGCGGAAGTCGAGCGCAACCGGCGGCCGGTCGTACTGCTCGACGAGTACCAGGACACCAACTACGCCCAGCGCCGGATGCTGCAGCTCCTGTACCCGCCCGGCTCCGCCGTCACTGCGGTGGGTGACGACATGCAGTCCATCTACGCCTTCCGCGGCGCCCACCTGCAGAACATCCTCAACTTCGACGACCACTTCGGGTCGAACTCCCCGCTCAGAGGGCCGCTCGGGCCCAGAGGGTCCGGCGGCCAGGACCTCCAGGTCACGTTCCGCTTCGGGGCGCCTCTGACTCTGGTGGCCAACCGCATCCAGGAGCAGGTGACCGACGCCCTGCCCAAGGAACTGGTCCCCCGTCCCGGCGCCGGGGCCACCTCCGTCGAGTGCTTCCTGGCGGCCGACGACGCCGAGGAGGCGGCGACCATCGCCGACGACGTCGTCGAGCGGCACGGGGCCGGCGGGAGCTGGGACGACCACGCCGTCCTCTGCCGCAAGCGGAGGCTGATCCGACCCATCCTCGAAGCCCTCGAGGCGCGCCAGGTCCCCGTCGAGGTGGTGGGGGCCAGCGGGCTCCTCGACCGTCCCGAGGTCGTCGACCTGGTGGCGTGGATCGAGGTGCTGGCCGATCCGTCGGCCGCCGTCGCCCTGCTGCGCCTCCTCCAGGGCCCCCGGTACAACGTGGGCCTTCGAGACCTGGCCGCCCTTGCCCGCCACAGCCGGAAGATGGAGGGGGGCGACCCCGACGCGCGGTGCACGCTGGCCGACGCCATCGACGACCTCGACCAGGTGGCCGACCTGTCCGACGCAGCCCGCGCCCGGCTGGGCGAGTACCGCCGGGACCGGGCCGGCCTGGCGGCTGTGGCGCCTCGGGTCCCGTTGCTCGACTTGGCCGAGAGCATCGTGCTGCACAGCGGCCTGTGGCATGCCGCGGGCGAGATCGGACGGGAGAACCTCCTGCGGTTCCTGGACCTGGCCGATCGGTTCTCACCGGTAGAGGGGGACCCCGGGCTCACCGCTTTCATCGAGTACCTGCAGCTCCTCGACGAGTCGGAGGAGGACGTGGCCGAGGCTCACCCCACCGACACCGACGCGGTCAAGCTCATGACCATCCACCAGGCCAAAGGCCTGGAGTTCCCCGTCGTCTACGTGCCCGGCCTGGCGGGCCGGGGGTCGTCGCGGATCTTCCCCGACGACCGCGCCCACGACAACGCCATCTCCAACGCCTCCGCCCTCCCCTGGTGGCTCCGCTCCGACGACGAGGGGCTGCCCCGCTACTCCTCGGCTACGCAGAAGGAGATTACCGACGCCCTGCGAAGGCGTCGCCGCGACGAGGAGTGGCGCCTGCTGTACGTGGCCTGCACCCGCGCCCAGCGCCACCTCGTCTGCTCCGCGGCCCACTGGTATCGGGGACCAGCCGAGGCCCAGGGACCGTCGGAGTTCTACGAGTTCGTCGCCTCCCTCGCCGCCGACGGGCTGGTCACGGAACGGTTCTCCCACGCCGCCGCCGAGGAGGACCCGGACGTGGCGGCCAAGGAACGGCACCGGGAGGCGGCCAGCGCTCGTTACGCTGCCGCGGTGGCCTCCGACCCGGCCCAGCTCCGTCTGGAGGAAGTGGCCGTCTCACCGGCCGCCACCGCGCCCCCCCGACGGGTCCCGGCCGCCCTCTCCGTCACCGGGCTGGTCACCTACGCCCGCTGCCCGCGCCAGTTCTACTGGACCGTCGTCAGGCCCCTCCCCCGTCGCTCCTCGGCCGCCGCTCGCCTCGGAACCGAGGTCCACCGCTGGATCGAGCAGCGGTCGGGCCGCCAGCTCTCGCTCCTAACTCCCGGAGGCGAGGACGAGGCCCTCCTCGACCCCGACGCCCTCCCCAGCGATGCCGGCATCTCCCGCGCCCTGAAGACTTCGTTCCTCGCCAGTCCCTGGGCCGACCTGCAGCCCGAACGGGTCGAGGCACCCTTCGTGCTGGCCGCGGGACGGCACGTCGTGCGGGGTCGGGTGGATGCCGTCTACGAGCGGGACGGCCGGCTGGAGCTGGTCGACTTCAAGACGGGCAGGTCGGCGCCCATCGGCGACCGTCCGGCCACCCTCCAGCTCAACCTCTACGGGCTGGCCGCGGTGGACACATGGGGCGCAGATCCCGAGCGCCTCCGCACCACGTACTGCTACCTCCGCACCGAAGGCCCTCCCGCCCTGTTCAGCGCCGACTGGCACCTCGACGCCCTCGAGGCCGTCCGGGTAGAGCTGGCCGCCACCCTGGACCGGCTGTCGTCGTCGATGGGATCGCAGCCGGCCGCCGATCGCTTCGAGCCCACGCCCGGGCGGTGGTGCCACGGCTGCGACTTCCTGCCTGCCTGCCCTGCCGGCCGACAGCAGGTGGACGGGTGACGGTACCGTCGCGGGTGATGGCAGGCGACCTGAACCAGGAACAGATCGCCCTTGTGCTCCGGCGTGCGGCCGAGCTCGACCGGGAAACAGCCTGCCCCCCGGGCACGGGACTCGACGAGATTTCCCTCGAGCACGCTGCCGTTGAGGCGGGGATCTCGCCCCTTTCCGTTCGCCGGGCGCTGGCCGAGCTCCGGGCGGGGGTGCTGGACCGGCCCGAGGGCCGACGCCGTCAGTGGCTGGGGGCGGCCACGTTGACCATTTGCCGGGTGGTCCCCGGCCCCGCCTCCGCGGTCGAGGAACAGCTGCACCAGTTCCTCCGCCGGGAGCTGTTCGAGGTCAAGCGGGACTTCGGCGACCGCACGTCCTGGACCCAGCGCAAGGGGCTCGACGCGCGGGTCCGGCGCAGCGTCGACCGCGGCATCGCGCGCCGGCTGATCCTGCGCGAGGTCCAGAACGTCGACCTGTCGGTGGTCGAGGAACCTCGATCGGGGGGCCAGCGGATCCTGGTCCGGCTCGACGTCGACGTCCGGGCTGCGCAGAAGGCGCAGGGCGCCGTCTCTGCGACCGCGGCGGGAACGGGCCTCGCCGTGACTCTTCTCGGGGTTGCCGCCCTCGGGCCCGATCCCGGTCTCATATTCACCACGGCCGCCGGCGCGGGCTTCGCCGGTGTGGGTCACCGAGTGGGGGCGACGGTCTACCGCCACCGGACCGAGGATGTGGAGTCGGCCGTGGATGGGGTGCTCGACCGGCTGGAGCGGCCCGCGCTACGACGACCGCGATGAGCGCCGCCCCGGTCCCTCCGCCCCTGTTCCGCGGCGTCGGCGTGGCCCTGATCACGCTCTTCGACGAGGACGGTGACCTCGACGCTCCGGCCACGGCCGAGCACGCGGGCCGGCTGGTCGAGCTGGGGGTCCGGGCCGTGGTCGTGGCGGGTAGTACGGGTGAGGCGGCCGCGCTCTCGCCCGAGGAGCGCGTCGCCCTGCTCCTGGCCGTCCGGGCCATGGTCCATCCCGCGTCGGAAGTGCCCGTCATCGCCGGAACCGGCGCCCCGTCCGGCCGCCAGGCGGCCGCCCTGACCGCCGCCGCCTGCGACCACGGGGCCGATGCCGTCATCGTCCTGTCCCCGCCCGGTGCCCCCGACCCCCGGCCCTACTACGACGAGGTGGCCAAGGTCGCGGGAGGGACGCCTGTGCTCGCCTACCACTGGCCCGCGCTGTCACCGCCGGGGATCCCGCTCTCGGCCCTCGCCGACCTCCCCGTGGACGGGTGCAAGGACTCGAGCGGCGACGCCAGCCGGCTGCTCGACACCCTGTCCGCCTATCCCGGTCCCCTGTACGTGGGCTCCTCCGCCCTTCTCGCCCTGGCCGGGCCCATGGGGTGCGCGGGCGCCATCCTCTCCCTGGCCAACGCCGAGCCCGAGGGCTGCATCGCCGCCTTCGGCGGCGATGCTCAGGCCCAGCGGGCCCTGGCGGGGGCCCACCGGGAGA
>JBHENM010000432.1:0-1277 GCA_046262035.1 Acidimicrobiales bacterium
CGAACGGAGGGCAGACGATGACACCGGGCAGCTGCCGCCCTCGAGCGGTCCGCTCCCGGAGGCCCTCCTGTATCACCTGGACCAGGGCCACCGCCTGTTCAACGGTGGTGTGCATCTTCCAGTTAGCGAGTAGGTACTTCATGGCGGTATCCCAGCCCATGTCCTGGGACCACCGCTCGCCCCCGGCCTCCCCGGCCAGATCCCGGGGCCCGCTCCGGGTCCGCTCCGGCCGCCGTGACCACACGGCCCCGGGAGCTCAAGCGGTCTTCAACGGCCGGATTTCGTCGAGAAGGGGCCGAGACGGTCGCGTTCCACCTCGAGGTCATAACGGCCTTGCAGATTCAGCCAGAACCGCTCCGACGTGCCGAAGTAGCGGGCGAGTCGGAGCGCCGTGTCCGCGCTGATGCGCCGCTTACCGTGCACGATCTCGTTGATCCGGCGGGGAGGTACCCCGATGTCGACCGCGAGCCTGTGTTGAGTGATCCCCCACGGCGCGAGGTACTCCTCGGCGAGGATCTCGCCGAGGTGAATAGGGGATATCGATGTTGTCGTCGACATATGACCCCTCCGTTCAGTGATAGTCCACCGGAAGCAGATGCGCCATTGCTGGTTCACCCGCACGCTCAGTGTAACGTCAAACGTTACACGAGGCCGATGACGTCCCGATCCCCTCAAGAGAAGTGATGTCGTTCCCAGGCGTGATACGACGTGACCGTGAAATGCCCGCCTCGGTGGTGCTGTCACGGTGGCTCCCACGAACCGACGATCACGAGGGTGGGAGGTCGCGCACGTCCCGCCACCGCGGCGCCGGGACCGGCCGCAGCCCGTCCCAGGCGGGGCGCCTGCTGTTCTGATGCCGACCTGACCGTCCGTGCAGCATCGAGGCGGACGGGGCGTCAGAGCCGCCGTCCGGACGCGCGACTAGCATGCCCGCGTGTCCAAGCGAGCGCGCCGCCAGAAGACTCGACGCCCCGCCACGAAGAGCCAGGTCAGGCGCAGGCAGCCGGAGCGCCGCCCTCGGGCCGAGGAGCCCGACCTCGTGCGCCACGTCGCCGCCGCCCTTGCCGATCACCATCCGCTCGCCCTGCTGGAACTGGTCAGCTCCTTGCTGGCTGCGCTCAACCCGCGACGCCGCGGCCCGTTCGAGCCTGAGCCGGACCCCGACGTCCCGTCCCGCGAGGAGCTCGTGCAGACCTTCCTCGACGTCGACCTGCCCGAGACGTCCGCGCTGCTCGCGATCATCGCCGAGCTCTCCGGCGACGAGATGCTGCGGCGCC
>JBHENM010000433.1:0-1443 GCA_046262035.1 Acidimicrobiales bacterium
GGGTCTACGCGAACGAGGGTTGAATCCAATTGGCTCCCAGTCCCCGAGGCACCGCACGTAGGGGCTTGACCTCGCCGGTGTCGGGGTCGACGGCCTCGCCGTAGGCCCAGAGGATCTGGCCCCGGAACCCGGCCCAGGTCCGGTAGCCGTGAGCCTGGCGCTTCTGGTTCTTGATCAGGTGGTTGAGGCTCTCGGCGAAGCCGTTCGACGCTCCGCCACTGGCCGCGTAGTTCACGATCTCGGCCCGCCAGCCCCGAAGGGTCTTGGCCAACGTGACGAAGGCCTCGATGCCCGATCCGAGGCACAGGGCGTCGAAGAGCTCGAGGGCGGCGGTGAAGGTCTCGACGTCTCCGTTCTTGCCGATGGCCATGGCCGCCCGGAACGCCTCCTTGAGCTCGTAGGCGATGCTCAACGGGACATCGAGGTTGGTGGCGTCGTAGAGGGCCAGGCGTTGTCGCTCGCCGGTGCGGCTGTCGTCGGCCACCAGCGCTTGGCGCGAACGGGCCAGGGCGAAGCGGGCGTCCTTGAACGGCTTGCCCAGGCGCCGGCTGCGGTGGCGCCAGCGGTTCCAGGCGTCCCGGCGCACCTCGGTCAGGGCGGCCAGGACGCGTCGGTGCAGTGGAAGGCGTCGGCGACGATCAGGGCGTTGGGGAAGACCACCCGGGCCACGGCCCGGTAAGGGGCGTGGCAGTCGATGGTGACGACGCGCACAGCGGTCCGCTCGGCGTAGCTGTAGAGGCCGGCGAAGAACAGCACCGCCGCCGCGTCGCGCCCGGGGGCAAGGTCGATGACCACGCCCCGGCCGGGGTCGCTGAACACCGTGGCGTAGACGAAGTTCTTCCTCACGCTGCACTCGTCGATGGCCAGGTGCGGGCCCAGGCGTCCCCGGCGGCGCTCGTGGGCGGCCCGGCGCTTGGCTCCTACCGCCATGCGCAGGTAGTGCTCGGGCACGCCCAGGTCCCGGGCCACCGCTCTGCTCGCCCGGCCCCGGGCCAGGTCGGCGAAGAAGGCCAAGGCACGCGAGCTGGCCCCGCCCCGGCCGATGCCCTCGAAGCGCTCGTCGAAGCTGCGCTGGGGGCAATCCTCCTCCTCGCACAGGAACCGCCGCACGCACACCGACAGGGTGATCACCACGGTGCGCACGACATCGATCACGTCTCGCCACCCGCACCCGTTGGTCGTGCCCGACGGCCGAGCACATCTCGGGCACAGGGCAACGGGATGGCGGCCGGCCACGTGCACGACCGGGCGCCGGCCGGGCTCGTCGATGGTCCTGAACACGTTCATGTCGCTGCGGCGCAAGCGCAACGAGATACGGTCGGCCACGGGTCTGGCCCCTTTCTTCAGCTCGGACAAGCCGAAGTCTGGGGGCCAGGCCCTTGATGTTCGCGGACCCTCAGGCCGTCAGGTCCAACAACTTCCAACCCTCATTCGCGAGGACCC
>JBHENM010000434.1:0-7322 GCA_046262035.1 Acidimicrobiales bacterium
GACCAGTCACCGCGCAGCTCCGTCGGCCCGATCGGGAAGTGGGGTGGAGACATGAGCCGGGTCATGAGCGCGATCGGGTCTCCTTGCTCGGGAAGCAGGACCCGTACCCGGGCGGCCTCGCAGTCGGCTCCGCCGAAGAACGGAAGCCCCTGCGTGTGGTCCCAGTGCAGGTGACCGAGCATCACCGTCCCCCGGAAGGGTTCCCCTGCGAGGAGCGGGGTGACCTGCCGGATCCCGGTGCCGCCGTCGATCAGGAGCGTGGGCGGGCGACCGTCGTGGCCGACCGCCACGCAGGACGTGTGTCCGCCGTAACGAACGAAGTCCCGGCCCGGGGACGGAGTTGACCCTCGCACACCGCAAACGTTGACCCGCAACCGACGCCCTCTCCTCCAACCCCAGCCCTCCGGCCGAGGCTAAACCCCGCGATCAATCAGCCGTGAGCAACAGCCTCCAGGGCCCCCAGCCGGGCCGCCCGGCGGGCGGGAAGGACGCCGGCGATCAACCCCGCGGCCGTAGCCGCCGCGGCCCATCCCAGGAGTTGACGGAGCGGGAAGACCAGCTCGGTGACACCCACGTCGCCGAGGGCGGCAACGGCGGCGCAGCCCGAGAACATGGCCACCGCCAGGCCCACGGTTGCCCCGAGCGACGCGATGATCACCGCCTCCGACCGGATCATCGAACGTAGCTGGCTCCGGGCCATGCCGATGGCCCGGAGAAGGCCGATCTCCCCAGTCCGCTCGTGAATGGACAGAGCCAGGGTGTTGGCAATTCCCAGGAGGGCAATGAGGACGGACAGGGCGAGAAGGGCGGTGATCGGCACCAGGAGTCGCTCAACCTGCTCGTCCTGCGCAGCCAGCACCTCGGCCCGGTTCATCAGGTCGACGTTGGGGAAGTCGGCTAGGGCATCCTGGAGCCGCCGGCGGCCTTCGTCCGGACTGACGCCGGGGGCGAGGACGACCCGCACCTCGGCGTCGAGCTGCTCGGCGTAGTTGGCTTCGAAGGCCCGGTTGGAGATCACATAGTCGTCCCGGACCGCGGTGGTGGTGAAGGTGTCGGCCAGCCGCATCCGCTGCGTGCCCGTTCGGGCGAAGGTCATCGGCACCACGTCACCCGCCTGCCAGCCGTGGAGCCGGGCGACGCTCTCGCGCACCAGAACGCTGCGATCGTCGAGGCTTCGTGCGGCGGCGGCCGACCGCGAGTCCAACTGGTGAACCTGCGTCACCGTTTGCGGGTCGATGGCGAGCAGGGTCTCAGCCTGTCCGCCGCGGCCCCACTGGCCGGCGCGGATCTCGGAAACGACATCGACCTCCGACGATTGACGTAGCCGCTCGGCCACGACCGGAGGGACACCCGGCGTAAGCCCCGGCGTTCCCTGTGCCTTGACGACGAAGTCGGCGCGCAGGGTGTTCTCCACCGCCTTGGCTGCGGACGCCTTCATAGACCCGGCGAGAATGGCGACGAAACCGATCAGGCCGATGCCGATGGTCAGGGCCGAGGCCGCGGCTGCGGTTCGGCGCGGGTTCCGGATCGCGTTCTCGCGCCCGAGGGCCGAAGGCTCGCCGAAAAGCCGGACCCACGGGGCGCCGAGGGCCCGAGCGGCAGGCCGGGCCATGAGAGGCATCAGGACGGCGAGGCCCAGGAGCGAGGCCGTCGCTCCCAGGGTGACGAGGGCCGCCGGGCGGACTCCACCGACCACGCCCATCAGCAGCACCGCAACGCCGGTCAGGAGGACGGAAGTCCCCAGCACACCCCGCCGGCGCCCGCTTCCCCCCAGCTCTGCATTGACGCCCACCATGCCACCCATGGCCGTGACCCGAGTCGCCCGAAATGCAGGTAGTACTGCGGCGGTGGTAGTCACGACGATCCCTGCTACCAGACTGATCACCACGGTCTGCGGCAGGAACACGACGGACTCCGTCGGGAGCTCGAATCCCATACCGCTCATGAGGGCGAGAAGCCCGCGAGCCGCGCCGGCACCCAGCAGAACGCCGGCCACGGAGGCAACCGCTCCCACTAGAACCGCTTCGGCGAGGACGGCGATCGTGAGCTGCGCCCGGCTCGCACCCAGGGCTCGAAGGAGGCCGAACTCGCGCGTGCGCTGGGCGACGAGGATAGAGAAGGTGTTGAAGACGATGAAGCCGCCCACCAGCAGAGCGATGGCAGCAAAGACCATCAGGCCGCTGGTGAGGAAGCGAAGAGCCCGCGTCCAGGATTCCTTCGCCTCCTGGGACGCTTGATCGTTGGTGACCACCTCGTACGTGTCAGGGAGGACCCCGCCGATACGGGCCCGGAGCGTGTTCCAGGTCACTCCCGGCTCACCTTGGACGGCGATGGCGTCGACTCGGTCGTCACGACCGAGAACCCGTTGGGCCGTCTTCATGTCGAAGGTGGCGAGCGTGGCAGCGACGAAGTCGGTGGCGGCCCGGAGGCCTCGGATGGTGAACTCCTCCACCGCCCCTTGGAACAGGACCTTGATCCGGTCCCCGAGCTTGAACCCGTGCTCCTGAGCGGTGACGGCATCGATGACGACGTCGCCCGGCTGGTCAGGTGCCTGTCCGGAGACGAGACCGTCGTGGGGGGCCCACGCGGTTCCAATGGTGGGAAGGCCCTGGGGGGAGATGGCCTTCCCCTGCTTGTCCACCAGCTGGGCGTAACCCCACAGCAGTCCCCAGGCCGAGTGGACACCCGGCACCGCCTCGACCGTGGTCACCAGTGACGGCGGCACGGACTCCCGCTCCGGCGACGCGGGCCCGTCGGCGGTGAACGGGGCCGCCGACCGTACGATGACGTCGACGTCGGTGGGCGAGGCCGCGGTGGCCTTCTCGAAGGCCATATCGACCGTGTCGGTGAGGACGAAGGTCCCGGAGACCAGGGCGACGGCCAGGGCCGCCGCGATGCCCGTGTGGACCAGGCGGGAGCGGCGGGCGGCGAGCCCCCGGATCAGCCTCAGCACCGCAGCGCGTCCAAGGTCAACTGCCCAGGCGCTTCATGTGATCGACGGCTCGTTCCACGGTGGGAGCCAGCATCTCGTCGGTCACCTGCCCGTCAGCGAGGAACACGATCCGGTCGGCATAGGCGGCGGCAACGGGGTCGTGGGTCACCATGACGATGGTCTGGCCGAAGTCGTCCACCGCCCGGCGGAGGAAGGCCAGGAGCTCGCTACTCGCACGGGAATCGAGGTTCCCCGTGGGCTCGTCGGCGAAGACGATCTCAGGACGGGAAAGCAACGCCCGTGCCGCTGCCACCCGCTGCTGTTGACCGCCCGAGAGCTCGGGTGGCCGATGGTTCAGGCGATCTCTCAATCCGACCACCTCCACCACCGTGTTGAACCACTCCGGGTCCGGGCGGCGGCCGGCCAGGGCCAGCGGCAGGGTGATGTTCTCGGCTGCGGTGAGCATGGGCAGGAGGTTGAACGCCTGGAAGATGAAGCCAACCCGCTCCCGGCGCAGCCGGGTAAGGTCACGGTCGTTCAGGGAACCGAGGTCGATGTTCCCGATGGAGACGGATCCCGACGTCAGGGCGTCGAGCCCGGCGAGACAGTGGAGCAGGGTGGACTTGCCGGAGCCCGACGGGCCCATGATCGCGGTGAAGCAGGATCGCTCGAAGTCGACGTCGACTCCGTCCAGGGCCCGCACGCACGCCGCCCCGGACCCGTAAGCCTTGACCGCGTTCACCACGCTGGCGGCGGGCATGGCCCGGCGTCGGGGCTGCCGACGTACGGAAGGTGCGGCAACCGGAGGATCGTTGAGGACCAGAGCCATGGTGGACTTTCCTCGCTTCGATCAGGAGATCTTGGACAGGTGACCCGGGCAGAAGAGATTCACCGCGGCGCGGATGGCGACGTCGGCATCCGAGGTATTGATGGTGACGAGCGGAAGTTGACGCACGGCGGCGAGGACTCCGGACCTCACGTCGGCGTACGTGCTGCCCGCGTCGAACGCACTGCACACTGTGTCGCCGAACTCCCGGCCGTGGGCCTCCGTAGCCATGTTGAACAGGGGGATGGTCCGGCCCAGCTGGGCGATCACCTGCATCACCTGAGCGCTGGACACGGCCACCCTCGGCGGAAGCGTGACCGGCGGAGCGGTCGGGGTGGGAGTCGACTCTTGCACCTCGGGTTCGGCGGGTGTGGCTTCCGCGGCGCGAGAGGTGGCGGCGAAGCTGACCGGCGGCGCCGAAGTCACCACGGGAACGGTCTCGGCCGGCGTGGCCGGAGCCTCCGGCGTCTCGACCGGTGCTCCAGCGGGGACGGCCACGGTCTCGGCCGGCGTGGCGAGAGCCGGTCCTTCGGCTGCGACGTGAACCTCGTTGCCGAGTTGAGGCACGATACCGGCGGCGACGGCTGCGCCGCCCAGCAGATTGACCCCCACAGCCCCGATGAGCACGATCACGCTTCGCCTGGTCTTCAACATCACCGTCAACCCCCCTAGTTCTTGACTCGTCCGGCCCACATTCGCCGGGTCGTAGAACGGTGATCGGCGCGCCGGGAGGCCGTCTGAAGCGGGTTGGCAGGGGTTAGAAGCTTCTTAGGAAACGCTTAGGCAGCGCGGCGAGGCGGGCTCGGCCACGAACAGGGGAAACGACGCCCGCCTTGAGCCAAGGCTGAAATGAACAGGGGAGGCCGAGTAACTCGGCCTCCCCTGTCAGGGCGTCAGGTTTCGATCCGACCAGCTACACGCAGGCGTACCGGACCGTGTTCAGCGCCGGCGTGCAGTTCGGCAGGTAGGCGTCGACGACACCGGTCGGGCTGTTCCCGATCACGAGCACCATCCCGCACCGGTTGGCGCACTTCTGGGCGTCGTAGACGTACCGGTCGGGATCACCCGAGAGGACGATGGCCTCTTCACTGTTGCCCAGCGAACTGCTGGTGCCGTGGGCATTGACCATGTCGGGCCCGCGTACCCAGCCCTGTCCAGGGCTCCAGAGCTCCGAACTCCGGGCCAGACCCGTGGCCGGCACCTGCCCGCCGGTGAGAAGCACGCGCCCGTCGGGCAAGGTGGCGAAGTAGAAGTTGAAGCGTCCGGTGAAGTTGACCAGGCCCGAGAGCTGCCACTGGTTGCTCTGAGGGTTGTACACCTCGGATGTCTGGCGATTCGGGAAGCCGGCCATGACCAGCACCCTGCCGTCGGGAAGGAGCGCCGCCCCCTGCCGGGCCCGGCTGTCGGTCAGAGGGCCGGTGAGGCTCCAGGTACCCGTGGCCGGGTTGTAGATGTCACCGTTGATGCCGTTGCCCGCTGCCGTGAAACCGGCGGGAATCAGAACACGGCCGTCGGCAAGCTTCGCCGCCGACGTGGTGTGCCGGTCGACGTTCATCGGTGCGATCAGCGTCCACGTGCCGGTTTCGGGGTCCCACAGTTCAGCGCTGTTCGTCCGGTTCGAGAAGTCGCAGGCTGTCGGAGGCGGCGAAGCGCACGTTCGGCCGCCCGCAACCAGCACCTTTCCGTTGTCGAGGATGCTGGCGGCGTGCAGAGCCCGCCGGACGTTCATCGGCCCGGTCGGCGTCCAGCTGCTGGTAGCCGGATCGTAGATCTCTGCCGTGTTGGTGACCGGCTGTGCGTTCAAGCCGGCTCCGGTGGCGGAGACCCCGTAAGGGTTGGCGAAGCCGCCCGCCACGAGTACTCGCCCGTCCGGCAACGCCGTCGCCGTGTGGCGCCAACGGCCGGTGGCCATGAGGCCGGTGGGCGTCCAGCGCAGGGTCAAAGGATCGAGGACCTCGGCGGAGAGCAGCGCTGCCGTTTCCGACCGACCTCCGGAGACCAGCACCCGCCCGTTGGCCATGAGCACCGATGCGGGGTGCTGTCGAGCCTCGGTCATCGACGGCAAGGGAATCCAGCGCCCCAAGGACGTGGACTGCGATGAGGCGGGCGACGGCCCCGTCACCAACAGGCCGCCGACCACGGCGACCGACAACGCCAGCCGGATCAGGAGAGACCGTCCCTTCAGAGCGGCCCCGTTGCGGATACTTCGGTTCATGTGTCCTGGCCTCCACGTTCGCGAATCGGGCTTTCCCTGGCCGCCGGACAGGCGAGAAAACGGCAGGGACTAACGCGTGCGGAGAGGAGTTCGAGACATCAGCCCACCTGCTGTCGGTCTCACTCTAGTGCGTCCGCGGGGCTAAATCGTCCCTGGCAGGACCCACGAGAGCCCGGACCTTCCGGCCCGGGCTCTGCTGTGGGTATTCCGATGTGCGACTTGGACAGCTGTAGCGCGGACCCCGAAGCGCGAGCAACCTATGCTCAGATGTGGAAACGAGCGGTGGGGAGGCCAGAAGCGATGCCCGACGGGGGCCGATGGTACCAGCGCCCGCGTGGGCGCGTACCGATTGCGCCTCACGGGGCTGGACGCCCCTTCGCTCTTAGGTCCCGCCCCCACAGGGTGGCCCGACGTCGTGCTCGATCGTCGAGTCGAACCTCCGCCGGCGGCCCGCAGTGGGTGAGCGATGACGGCGCTCTCGTGTCGCTGTCGGCGGGCGCGGGCCGGGTCCGGCTCGACCGGGCCGCGGGCACGGCCTGCTTCATGACCGCTGATCCGGTGGGGGACGTGACCCTGCTCCACCCCTTCCTGTCCCCGGTGGCCGCCATCTGGGCCCGCTGGCAGGGATGGCCGGCCCTGCACGGCGGTGCTTTCGTGCTCGACGGCGGCGCGTGGGCGATCCTCGGCGAGCGGGGTAGCGGCAAGAGCTCGACGTTGGCGTGGCTCGCCGCCCAGGGCCTGGGCATCGTGGCCGACGACCTCCTGGTGGTGAACGAGGGGAACGTCGCCGCCGGCCCGCGCTGCATCGACCTCCGGCCCGACGCCGCCCGCCCACCTCGACATGGGTGACGACCTCGGAGTCGTCGGCACGCGTCCTCGGTGGCGTGCCGGCATCGGCGCGGTACCGCCGGAGCTTCCCCTATGCGGCTGGGTCCACCTGGCCTGGGGGGACACCGTCCAGCTCACGCCGATGCGCGGTTCAGAACGCGTCACGGAGCTCGTCCGGCAGAGGGCCCTGTTCATCCCCGACGACGAGCGCCGCCTACCTCGACCTTGCCACCCTGCCGACGTGGCGGTTCTCCCGGCCCCGCGGGTTCGAGTGGCTCCCCGCTATACATAGGATGGTCGAGGGGCTCACCACGCCTGTCGATTAGACAGGCAGGCCGCAGCGACCGTTCCCGCGATAAGAGAACTTCCCGAAACGAACACTTAGCCCCGATCGTTCATGAGATGACCTGAGCCGGTCCCGAACGTCTTGTCGGACCGGCCGTGGTCGGCGGAGCGGTCATTCCCGCCTTGATCGAGTCGGCGGGACTGCTATTTGCGGCTCCCACTCCGTTGATGGCCGT
>JBHENM010000435.1:0-2640 GCA_046262035.1 Acidimicrobiales bacterium
GCGGTCGACGGCGCCGGCCATGGGCGTCAGGTCGAGCCCCTTGTTGCGGCCGCCGGCCAGGAGGACCACCGACTCGAATCCGGCCAGCGCGGCCAGGACGGCGTGCGGGTTGGTCGCCTTGGAGTCGTCGTACCAGCGGACTCCGGCCCGCTCGGCCACGAAGGCGACCCGGTGGCCCAAGCCGTCGAACTGGGCGAGGGCGGCCGCCACCCCCTTGGGCGTCGCGCCCATGGGCATGGCCGCGGCCGCCGCGGCCAGGGCGTTGGCCAGGTCGTGGGGCAGCGATCGGGGCAGGTCGGCCACGGGCACGGTCAGGCCTCCCGGCCCCCGGAGCTTCCCGCCGGCCACGTGATAGTCCGCCGGCTGGCGAAGGCCGAAGGTCACGACCCGGGCCGGGGCCCCGGCCGCTGAACGCATGACCACAGGATCGTCGGCGTTGGCCACGGCCACGTCGTCGCCCCTCTGGTGGGCCCACACCCGGGCCTTGGCCTCGGCGTAGGAATCGAGATCGCGGTGCCAGTCGAGGTGGTCCTGGGCGAAGTTCAGCCACACCGCCACCGCCGGGCGGAAGGTGTCGGTGAACCTGAGCTGGAACGAGGACACTTCGGCCACGATCACGTCGACGTCGCGCCGGACGGCGTCGGACAGCGGGAAACCGATGTTCCCGGCCGCCACCGCCTTCCTTCCCGAGCGGTTGAGCATGGCCGCCACCAGCTCGGTGACCGTCGTCTTGCCGTTCGTGCCGGTGATGGCCACGACCGGCCGCCGCGACCAGCGCACGGCCAGCTCCACCTCCCCCCGCACGGGGACCCCGGCCTCGGACGCCATGCGGAAGACGGGGTGGTTCTCGGGCACGCCGGGGCTGGGGACGACGACGTCGACCCCGGCCACCAGCGCCCGGAGGCGGCTCTCGTCCGGCCTCTCCACCAGCTCGAGCCCGAGGGCGAGGGACCGTTGACGGGCGCCCTCGGTGGGGATGTCGTCCACCACCAGGAGGCGGGCGCCGCGGTCGCGGAGGTGGCGCGCCACGGCCTCGCCGCTCAGGCCCATGCCCACGATGAGCGCCGTCTCAACCAACGGGCACCACCCGGCAGCCAGGGCCAGCGGCGAGGAAGTCGGTGTAGAAGAGCCCCAGGGCCAGGGCCGTGAACAGGAGCGACAGGATCCAGAAGCGGATGATGACGGTCGTCTCCGGCCACCCGATCAGCTCGAAGTGATGATGGATGGGCGCCATGCGGAACACCCGGCGGCCGAACATCCGGAAGGCGAGGACCTGGATGGCCACCGACAGGGTGATCATCACGAACAGCCCGCCGGCGATGGGCAGCAGCAGGTGGGTGTTCATGGTGAGGGCCAGGCCGGCCAGGGCCGCGCCGATGGCCAGCGCGCCGGTATCGCCCATGAAGATCCGGGCCGGCGCCGCGTTCCACCACAGGAACCCGGTGCAGGCGCCCACCATGGCCGCCGCCACCAGGGCCAGGTCCAGGGCCGGGCCCACCTGGTAACAGGGCTCGTGACGGAACTGCCAGAAGCCCACGAACACGAAGGCGCCGAAGGCGTAGAGCGAGGCGCCGGCGGCCAGCCCGTCCAACCCGTCGGAGAGGTTCACGGCGTTGGTGGTGCCGATGATGATGACCACGGCCCACACGATGTAGAGGGGGTCGTTCAACTCGATCACGGTCCGGGTGAAGGACAGGTCGGTCCGCACCTTGAACCGGTAGACGGCCAGCAGGGCGAAGGCCAGGGCCACGAGGAACAGGCCCGCCGACTTGGCCGTCTTGCTCAGGCCCAGGCTGCGCTGGCGGGACACCTTGATCCAGTCGTCGACCAGGCCCACCAACCCTGCGCCCAGGGTCACCAGGATCACCAGGACCCCGGCGCCGGTTATGACAGCTCCTGTGTTGATGTGACTGGCCAGGTAGCCGCCCACCAGGGCGATCATCATGATGACGCCGCCCATGGTGGGGGTGCCGGCCTTGGTGATGTGACCCTGGGGGCCGTCCTCCCGGATCTGCTGGCCGATGCCCCGCGTCTGCAGAGACCGGATGAGAACCGGCGTCCCCAGGATCGAGATCAACAGGCCCACCCCCGCAGCCACCAGCAGGCCGACCACTACTCGTCCCCTGCCCCGGCCAGGAGGTCGGCGGCCAGGCGCTCGAGGCCGGCCGCCCGGCTGGCCTTAACCAGCACCGCGTCCCGGGGGCCGAGGGGGCCGAGGGCGACCAGGGCGGCGTCGGCGCCGGGGTGAGGGTCGACGCCGTAGTCGCCCGTGCCCACGGCCAGCACCTCGATGCCCGCGGCCCGGGCCACGCCGGCCAACCGCCGGTGCTCGGCCACGGACTGGGAGCCGAGCTCCAGCATGGGCCCCAGCACGGCCACCTTGCGGTCGGCCTCCACCGCGGCCAGGGCCGACAGGGCCGCCTCGGTCGACGCCGGGTTGGCGTTGTAGGCGTCGTTGATGACCAGCAGCCCGCCCGGGCTCCGGCCCACCTCCATCCTCCACGGTGACGACGGGGCCTCGGCCAGGGCGGAGACCACGTCGGCCAGGTCGACGTCGACGGAGAGGGCGGCGGCTGCGGCGGCGGCAGCGTTGGCCGCCTGGTGGGCCCCGCGCGCGGCCAGGTGGACCTCGGCCTTTCC
>JBHENM010000436.1:0-1765 GCA_046262035.1 Acidimicrobiales bacterium
GGGGTGGTTCCTTGGGTGGTCAGGTACCAGGCCCAGATGTTGGCGTGGAGCCACAGGGAGAGGGAGGCGGCCCGTTCGGGGCCTTGGCGCGTCCAGGACTGGGGGTCCTCGCCGCCGAGCGACTGCTTGGTCGCTCGGAACGTGTCCTCGATCGACCATCGCCCGGCGTAGAGGCTTGAGGTGTGTCTGACTTAACCGCGGAGACCGGGTTGGAAATGAACCAACTCATGGGGTCTGCTCGGGGGGGTTGGTGTTGGTCCGGCGATTGTAGGCGAGCCGTTGTTCGCGGGCTCGTTGGAGGCCTTGCCGGCGGGCCTCGCGGATGGCTTCTCCTCGGCCTTGGTGCTCGTCGTCGGGGGTGACGTAGCCGATCGCTTCGTGGAGGCGGACGGTGTTGTACTCGATGCGGATGCGGACCAGCTCGGCCTCGAGGACGACGGGGTCGTCGATCTGCTCGAGGTGGGGCCACTCGCCCTTGACGTGACCGAAGAACGTCTCGATCCAGGCCTGGTCGGTCGGGGTGTGGGGCCGTCCGTGGTGCTGGGCGATGGCCATGAGCGCCATGAACGCCCGAGTGTCATGGGCGGTCATCTGCGGGCCGTTGTCCGACACCGCGAGGAGGATCGGGCGGGCAGGGTCATCGGGGGCCATGTCGAGTCGTTCGTCGGTCAGCAGGTCCAGGAGGCCCTCGGCCTCGAGGGCGGCCTCGAAGACGACGACGACCTGGGTGGCGGTCTCCTCGGGGCTGACGAGGGTGGCGATCCACTTGCGGGAGACCATGTCGATGATGGCGAACACGGCTCTGCGGGCTCGGGTGAAGTGGGTCACGTCCCAGATCCAGATGCGGTTCGGGGCCCACACCAGCCAGTCCGGCCACGGCCTCTTCGTCGACGGCATCCGAGGCGGGAGCTCGGGCAGAACCAGCCCGTGAGCAGCCAGAACACGCCGGAACGTCGACGGCGCCACCCATACCAGGCTCTGGTAGGAGCCGCGGTGGGCCAGCTTGCGGTGGGACCGGTCGACCGGCCCCCACTGTTCGGCGACCGCCAGGACGGCGTCGATCTCGGCGGGGAGCAGCCCGTGGACCGGGTGCCCGCCGGGGGCCTGGTCCTCCAGGGTGCCGACGTGAAGCCGGCGGGCCCGCCACCGGTGGACCCGGTCATCGGACACCTGCCACAGCCCGCACGCCCAGGTGTGCCCGAACCCGGCGGCCACCGCCTCGTCGACGGACTTGAGGACCTCCTCCTTCACCTCGGCGGGGACCCGCGCCGGGAGCGGCCCGATCAGCCCCAACCGGCTTTTCCCCTCACGACCGCCAGCTCGATCGCCTGAGACTTGACCGCCTCGGTCAGCTGGGCGATCTCGGTCCTCGCCGCCTCCAGCTGGAAGTCGCGTTCCTTGGCCGGACGGCCCGGCGTCCGGGCCAACGCCGCCAACGCCGCGTCCTTCACCGTGCGACGGATCCCGATGACCGTCGACACGTCCACCTGCCACTTGCGGGCGGCGTCGGCCTGGGTCACCTCCCCGGCTGTCACCTGCAGGAAGATCTCCCACTTCGTCTCCGCCGACAGCTTCCGGGGTGGACGCCGGCTCTTCACATCGGGCATGCAACGCTCCTCTCAGCAAGCCCGAACAGCCTCCCAACCTTGGGTCATTTCCACGCGGACCCTCCGCGGCGAAGTCAGACGCAAACCACCGGTCGGTTGGGGTCAGGTCAGGCCGGTGGGTCGGGGCCGGCGGTGATTGGTCGGCCGGTCAGGGGTTC
>JBHENM010000437.1:0-11468 GCA_046262035.1 Acidimicrobiales bacterium
CGCACGATCCGCTGCAGCTGCCGCACTTCCTCATCGGAGAGGCGACGCACCTTCACCCGTTGGCTCATCCTCAAGGGTGCCTCGTGCGTTCTCAGCGGTGGTGGACCCGAAGGGGCGAAGGATCGTGGTCAGGGCACTAGCTCTCCGAACCGCCCCGTCGAGGCTGAGCTGCCGTCCGTCGTAGCGGCTCTCTTGACGGGGCGGGTGATCGTTCTCACAACCAGGTTGAAGGTTGAGGTGTCAGACCAATTTGAAACGCCAGGAGAACGCCAGAACGCCAGGAGAACGTCACCTAGAGGGTCCGTCCGGTGGCTAGCGGAGGCTCCCGATAGAGCGGCTCGGAAGCCTCCGACTTGTGCAAAAGTCCTGGTCAGAGGCCATCTGCCCTGCTCGGACAGAGCGGAGGGAGTGGGATTCGAACCCACGGTGGGCAGGACCCACAACGGTTTTCGAGACCGTCCGATTCGGCCGCTCTCGCATCCCTCCGAGCGGAGAGGCTAGCGGCCACGCCGGCTGGCGAAGAATCCCGTTAGCAGGGCGGCTGACTCCTCAGCCCGCACTCCGCCCAGCACCCGGAGCTCGTGGTTGAGACGGGGATCGGCGCACAGGTTGTAGAGGGAGCCGCACGCTCCGGCCTTGGGATCGGGCGCTCCGAAGACCAGACGTCCCACCCGCGCCGCCACCAGCGCCCCGGCGCACATGGGGCAGGGCTCGAGGCTCACGACCAGCGTCACCCGCCCGAGGCGCCATGCGCCGAGAGCCATGGAGGCGTCTCGCAGGCAGAGGAGCTCGGCGTGGGCTGTGGGATCGCCGAGTAGTTCCCGCTCGTTGTGGCGGCGCGCCACCACCTGGCCGTCCACCAGGGCCACCGCGCCCACAGGCACGTCGCCGTGACCAGGGGCCAGGGCCGCCTCCTCGAGGGCGACGGTCATGGCCGCCAGGTCGTCCACCGGTTCACGGTAGCGGCGCCCCGGCCGGGCGCCGTCTTGGCGGAGGGAGTGGGATTTGAACCCACGAGGGGTTGCCCCCTACACGCTCTCCAGGCGTGCCGGTTCGGCCGCTCCCGCACCCCTCCTGGACCCCTCAGGCTATCCTCTTCGGGACAGCAGTCCGCCGTTTCGCGTGGCGGCCGGGTCCTGCGCAACGGACTCCCGTGAATCGAGTCAGGGCCGGGAGGCAGCAGCTCTCAGCGGGTCGGTTCGTGTGCCGCAGTCCAGCCTGGCCGTCACGCCGAACGGCGGGCCGCTGGACCGGCGGCCGGTAATCTCGCCCCGTGGCCTACCAGTCGCTCTACCGGCGCTACCGGCCGCAGCGGTTCGACGAGGTCAGGGGCCAGGACCACGTCACCCGGACCCTGCGCAACGCGGTGCGGGAAGCCCGGGTGTCCCACGCCTACCTGTTCAGCGGGCCCCGGGGAACGGGCAAGACGTCCACCGCCCGCATCCTGGCCAAGGCCCTGAACTGCCCCAACATGGTCGACGGGGAGCCGTGCGGCGTCTGCGAGTCGTGCGTGTCCATCACCGACGGGCGCTCCCTCGACGTGGTCGAGATGGACGCCGCCTCCAACCGGGGCATCGACGCCATGCGCGAGCTCATCGCTCGGGTGTCGCTGGCCACACCGGGCCGGTGGAAGGTCTACATCGTGGACGAGGTCCACATGCTCACCACCGAGGCGGCGAATGCCCTGCTCAAGACCCTGGAGGCCCCTCCGTCCCACGTGGTCTTCGTGCTGGCCACCACGGAGCCGCAGAAGGTGCTGCCCACCGTCCAGAGCCGCACCCAGCCCTTTGACTTCCGGCTCCTGCCCGCCCAGCTGCTGGTGGAGCACCTCACGTGGGTGGCGGAAGACGCCGGGCTCGAGGTCGCCCCCGCGGCGATCGAGCTGGTCGCCCGTCGGGGCTCCGGCTCGGCCCGGGACGCGCTGTCGGCCCTCGACCAGGTGGCTGCCGCAGGCGGGATCGAGCACGAGGGCCCCGGGGCCGACGACCTGGTGGAGGCGCTGTGCGATCGGGATGTGGCCGCCGCCCTGGTGGCCGTGGCCGAGCGGTGCGCCGGCGGGCACGACCCTCGTCAGCTGACTCGCGAGCTGCTGGAACAGCTCCGGCAGGCCTTCCTGGCCACCATCGACCGCAACCTGGTGGGGCTCCCCGACGAGGACCTGGAGCGGGTGGAGGGTCAGGGTCGCCGCCTGGGCCGGCCGGCGGCCGTCCGCGGGATGGAGGTGCTGGGCCAGTCCCTGGTGGACATGCGGGAGGCGCCCGACCCCCGGGTCCTTCTCGAGGTCGCCCTCGTGCGGCTCTGCCGGCCCGAGCTGGATACGACCGTGGAAGCCCTGCTGGAGCGGGTGGAGCGGCTCGAGCGGGGTACCGGGCACGAGCGGCCCTCCGAAGCCGGCACTCGGCCCAAGCGGACCGCCCCCGGCGCCGCCGTGGCCCCTCCGCCCCCCGCGACGGCGGCCGCAGCCGCCGCCGCCCCGACCGCCGGTGCCCGCAAGGCCCTCGGAGGCGTTCGCCGCACGGCTGCTCCGCCAACCCCGCCTCCAGCGCCTCCACCGCCACCTGCGGCAGCACCGACGCCCCCGCCGGCCGCAGCCACCCCCGTGACCCCGCCTGTACCGCCGCCGGCCGTCCCGGCCGGCTTTCCCAGCCGGGAGGAGCTGACCCTGGCGTGGGGCGACCGGGTCCTCGGCCAGCTCCCCCAGCGGGCTAGGGCCCGGTTCAGGGCGGGCCGGTTCGCCGAGGTGGACGGGGAGGTCGCCGTCTTCGTGCTCCCCGACCCCTTCCACCGGGATCGCTGCATCGAGTGCCAGCCCGACGTCGAGCAAGCGCTGGCCAGTCACTTCGGCCGGCCCGTCCGCCTCCGGCTGGGCGTCGACAAGGGCGAGGATCCGCCGCCGGCGGTAGCGGCGCCCGGAGGCGGGCCTGCTCCCGACCCTCCCCCTCCCGACGAGGAGCCGGTCGAGTGGGAGAACCTCACGGATGCGCCGCCGGGGACGGTAGCCTCCCCCCTCGATCAGGTGATGCAGGCGTTCCAGGGTGCCGAAGTGGTGGAGGAATAGGTCGTGGCCGACAGCGAACAGGGAACGCCGGACTTGGGGCAGCTGCTGAAGCAGGCCCAGGCCATGCAGGAGCAGTTCTTGCAGGCCAAGGCCCAGGCCGCCGAAGCGGAGGTCGAGGGCCACGCCGGCGGCGGGATGGTGAAGGTGCGCGTCACCGGGAGCCTCGAGTTCCGTGACGTCACCATCGACCCCTCCGTCGTCGATCCCGACGACGTGGCCATGCTCGAGGACCTCGTCCTCGCCGCCGTGCGGGACGCGGTGGCGCGCGCTACCGAGCTGTCCGAGAAGGCCATGGGGACGGTCGACCTGGGCCCGCTCGGCGGCGGCCTCCTGGGCTGACAGCCCGGGTGTACGCCGCTCCTGTCCAATCGCTGATCGACGAACTCGGGCGGCTCCCAGGGGTCGGCCCGAAGTCGGCCCAGCGCATCGCCTTCCACCTGCTGAAGCTCCCGGTGGAGGACGTCACCCGCCTGGCCCACGCCATCAGCGAGGCCAAGGAGCGGATCGGCTTCTGCAAGCGCTGCTTCAACGTCTGCGAAGGCGAGGAGTGCGACATCTGCCTCGACTCTCGCCGGGACGCGACCATCGTCTGCGTGGTGGAGGACCCCCGGGACGTGGTGGCGGTGGAGAAGACCCAGGAGTTCCGGGGCCGGTACCACGTGCTGCACGGAGCCATCAGCCCCATGGAGGGGATAGGGCCCGAGCAGCTCCGGGTGAAGGAGCTCCTGGTGCGGCTGGAGCCCGAGGGCATCCAGGAGGTCATCCTCTGCACCAACCCCACCATCGAGGGCGAGGCGACGGCGATGTACCTCGCCCGGCTCCTGAAGCCCCTCGGGGTGCGGGCGAGCCGGATTGCCAGCGGCCTCCCTGTCGGAGGCGACCTGGAGTACGCCGACGAGCTCACCCTCGGCCGGGCCCTCGAGGGGCGGCGCCAGCTCGACGGCTGAGAGCGCCACGACGATGGCGCACGCAAGCGTCGTAGTCCTTCGCTAGCGTCGGTCCCGCTCCGCTTCCCCCTGGAGGTCCCGCCACCAGGAGGAAGTCCGTTGATCACCGCGTGCAACAACTATGCCCGGCCCGAGAAGCCCGGCCCCTTGCTCGCCGGACCGGCCGATGCCGCCGCCGCCGTCCGCCTCTCGATGCCTCCGGGGGAGGAGCACGGCGTCGTCATGCTGCTGTGCGGTCCCGACCACCGGCTGCTGCTGGCCGTCGCCGTCGATCGGGCGCCCATCACCGGCGTGGGCCGGGCTGTCGACCTGGTGCTCCAGGTCGCCGATCCGGGAGGCATCACCGGCTTGGTCATCGGAATCGTCCGTCCCCACGGAGGGCCCCTGTCAGGGGCGGAGGAGCGGTCGCTGGCCGGGCTCGTGGCCCGGTGCGGCGCGGCGGGTGTGGACCTGCTCGACGTCCTGGTGGTCGGGCGCCGCCGGTGGAGGTCGCTGTGGCACCTTGCCGAGGCCCCGGCGGAAGGTGAAGATGGCGATCAGTGACCGATCCCGCCCCAGGCCGGGCTGCCCTGCCCGCTGCCGGGCTGACGGAGATCGATCACGTCGCCATTGCCGTGCGGGACCTGGATGCCGCCGTGGACTGGCACCACCGGGTGCTCGGCGCGGAGGTGGTGCACCGTGAGCGGGTGGAGCCCGACCAGGTGGAGGAGGCCCTGATCCAGGTCGCGGGGTCGTACATCCAGCTGCTCACCCCCATCACGGGTGACTCGCCCGTGGCCCGCTTCCTCAACCGGAGGGGCGAGGGCCTCCATCACATCGCTTACCGGGTGGACGACTGTGCCGCGGCCCTGGCCGCGGCGGTCGCCGCCGGCGCCGATCCCATCGACACCGTCCCCAGGCCGGGAAGCCGCGGAACCACGGTGGCTTTCCTGCACCCGGCCACCGCGTTCGGCACCCTGGTCGAACTGGTGCAGGAGTAGCCGCGCCGTGAAGGTCCACCTGGTCGACGGGACCTACGAGCTCTTCCGCCACCACTTCGGCGTACCCCCCGAAGGCCGGGAGGAGGGCGATACCGCGGCCGGCACCCGGGGCGTGCTGTGGAGCGTCCTCCAACTGATCGAGGAGGGCGCGACCCACGTGGGCGTGGCCACGGACCACGTCATCGAGTCGTTCCGCAACGACATGTGGCCCGGCTACAAGTCGAGCGCTGGGGTTCCCGACGTGCTGCTGGCCCAGTTCGGCCTCCTCGAGGAGGCCCTCGAAGCCATGGGTGTGGCGGTGTGGGCCATGGTCGACCTGGAGGCCGACGACGCCCTGGCGGCCGCGGCCCGGATTGCGGCCGCCGATCCGGCCGTGGAGCAGGTCCTCATCCTCACTCCGGACAAGGACCTGGCCCAGTGCGTGCAGGCTCAGCGGGTCGTCCAGGTGGACAGGCGGGTGAAGACCGTCACCGATGAGGACGGGGTGCGGCTGCGCTACGGGATCGGTCCTGAATCCATCCCCGACTGGCTGGCCCTCGTGGGGGACTCGGCCGACGGCTTTCCCGGGATCGCCGGCTGGGGGAAGAAGTCGGCCAGCGCCGTCCTGGCCCGTTACCCCCACCTGGAGGACATCCCCGAGTTCGGCTTCCGGTGGGACCTCGATCTGCGGGGCCGTGACCGGCTGGCGGCCACCCTCGTCGAGAACCGCCACCTGGCCCTGCTGTTCCGGGACCTGGCCACCCTCCGCTCGGAGGAGCCGGTGCTCGACCAGGTCGAACGCCTGCGCTGGACCGGGCCCACGTCCGCCCTCGAGGAGGTGGCCCCCCGCATCCGGGCCTGGCGCCTGGTCGAGCGGGTGGCCAAGGCCGCGGCCGAGAGGTCCGGCTCCGGTGATGACGGCCCATCGGGCCGGTAGCCTGTCGCCCCTGTGGACCGCAGCATGACGGGCCGCCTCGACGACCTGCGACGACGCAAGGACGAGGCCCACCACGCCGGATCGCCGGCGGCCGTCGAGCGGCAGCACGACCGGGGCAAGATGACCGCCCGCGAGCGGATCGAGGCCCTCCTCGACGAGGGCACCTTCAACGAGCTCGACCTCCTCGTCCGGCACCGGGCGGAGGACGTGGGGATGGAGAGCCGTCCCTACACCGACGGCGTCATCACCGGGTGGGGGTCGATCGACGGTCGCCGGGTGTTCCTCTTCTCCCAGGATTTCACCGTGTTCGGGGGCTCGCTGGGCGAGGTGTTCGCCGAGAAGATCCACAAGGTGATGGACATGGCCGCCCGTGTGGGGGCGCCCCTCATCGGCCTCAACGACGGAGGGGGAGCGCGTATCCAGGAAGGGGTTACCGCCCTGGTCGGGTACGGCGGGATCTTCACCCGCAACGTGACCTCCTCGGGGGTCATCCCCCAGATCAGCGTGGTCATGGGACCGTGCGCGGGAGGCGCCGTCTACAGCCCGGCCATGACCGACTTCGTGTTCATGGTGGAGGACACCTCCTACATGTTCATCACCGGGCCCGACGTCGTCCGCACCGTCACCGGCGAGGACGTGACCCTCCAGGAGCTCGGCGGCGCCGGCACCCACGCCACCCGGTCGGGGGTGGCCCATTTCGTGGCCCCCGACGACAAGGCCTGCCTGGCCGACGTCCGCCGGCTGCTGTCGTTCCTCCCCGCCAACAGCGCCCTCGCCCCGCCGTGGATCCAGCCCACCGACGATCCGGATCGGGCCGTCCCCCAACTCACGGAGATCGTGCCCGAGAGCGCCAACCAGCCCTACGACATGGCCGAGGTCATCCGGGCGGTCGTGGATGACGACGACCTGGTGGAGTACGCCTCGGGGTGGGCTCGGAACCTGGTCTGCGGCTTCGCCCGCCTGGACGGACACCCTGTGGGCGTCATCGGCAACCAGCCCCGCGTACTCGCCGGCGTGCTCGACATCGACTCCTCGGAGAAGGGCGCCCGCTTCGTCCGCACCTGCGACGCGTTCAACATCCCACTGATCGCGTTCGTGGACGTCCCCGGTTTCCTCCCCGGCACCGACCAGGAGTACGGCGGGATCATCCGGCACGGGGCCAAGCTGCTCTACGCTTTCTGCGAGGCCACCGTCCCCCGCATCCAGGTCGTCACCAGGAAGGCCTACGGCGGGGCCTACGTGGTCATGAACTCCAAGTCCATAGGCGCCGACCTGGCCTTCGCCTGGCCCTCGGCCGAGCTGGCGGTGATGGGCCCCCACGCCGCGGTGGAGATCGTCTACCGGCGCGACCTGGAACAGGCGGTCGACCGTCCTGCCCGCCGGGCGGAACTGGTCGAGGAGTACTCCGAACGCTACGCCAACCCCTACGTGGCCGCCGAACGGGGGTACGTGGACGACGTGATCGAGCCCTCGGACACCCGGTCGGCGCTCATCAAGGGCCTGGAGATGCTCCGGTCGAAGCGCGAACCGCTCCCCCGACGCAAGCATGGCAACGTCCCCCTCTGAGCCGCGTTTCGAGGTCGTCGGAGGAGGCGCACCGACGGCCGAGGAGGTGGCGGCGATGGCGGCTGCGCTGGAGTTCGTCCTGGTTCCCCCCGCCGAGCCCGAGCCCGTGAGCCGCTGGCGCTGGTCGGGGCGCTGGTGGGACGCGCAGGGCCTCGACTGGCGGGATTCCCGCCCCCCGGCCCATCCTTCACGCCCATGAGCGGCTTGCTGGCCTTGGTGGGCGGGGGGGAATGGCAGGACAAGTGCTCCTTCGACCGGGCCCTCGTCGAGGCCAGCGGCAAGGCGGAGGTGCTGGTCCTTCCCACGGCCGCGGCCTACGAGCACCCCGAGCGGGCCGTCGAAGGAGCGCAGAGCTACTTCGAGGACTTGGGCACCAAGGCCCGTGGGCTGATGGTGTTGCGCCGGGCCGATGCCAACGACGAAGCCAACGCCGCCGCCGTCCGCGAGAGCCGCTTCATCTACCTCGCCGGCGGATCACCCATGCACCTGCGCTCGGTCCTCAAGGACTCCTCGGTGTGGGACGCCCTGGTGGCGGCGTGGAACGACGGGGCCGTGCTGGCCGGGTCCTCCGCGGGGGCCATGGTCCTGTGCGACCCGATGGTCGACCCGCGCGGGGGCGCCTTCACCCTCGGGCTGGCTCTGGTCGCCCAGGTGGCGGTCATCCCCCACCACGACACGTGGTCGCCGGAGAAGGCCCGCCGCACCATCAAGCTGGCTCCTCCGGGCCTGCCGGTCGTGGCCATTGACGAGCAGACCGCCCTGCTCCGCCACCCCGACGGCTCGTGGAAGGTCGACGGGGCCGGGCAGGTGCTGGTGTTCCTCAACGGCGAACAGGCCGGCCTGGAGGCCCTGCCCGTCTGACGTCCGTCACGACTCGGTGATCGTCACCGACTCGATGGCCACACGCTCGCGGGGGACGCCCTGGCCGGGGGTGCCGACGGCATCGAGGGCCGTGACCACGTCCAGGCCGGCGATGACCTTGCCGAACAGGGCGTACTGCGGTGGGAGCCGCATGCCCGCCGGCCCGCTGATGATGAAGAACTGGCTGCCGTTGGTGTTCGGCCCGGCGTTGGCCATGGCCAGCGAGCCCAGCTCGTAGCGGCCGGGTTTGGGCAACTCGTCCGCGAAGCGGTAACCCGGCCCGCCCCGCCCGGTGCCCTCGGGATCGCCGCCCTGGATCACGAAGCCGGGAATGATGCGATGGAAGGCGACGCCGTCGAAGTAGTGGTACCGGGCCAGGAACACGAAGTTGTTCACCGTCTTGGGTGCTGCGGCGGGATCGAGGGCGATGGACATCGTGCCCTTGGACGTGACCATGGTGGCGGCGTAGGTGCGCTCGGGGTCGATGCACATCGGGGGCGGGCGCTTGAACTTCCGCTGCTGCGGGCTGGACCCGTCGACCTCCGGACAATCAGTGGACATCAGGTCTCCCGGATCGCGACGGACAGGATGGTGACGACCTCGGTGGGCTGGCCCCCAGGGTCGGTGGCAGTGGGCGGGGTTCCGACGGCCTCGATCTGACGGACCGCATCCATGCCTTCGGTGACCTCGCCGAACAGCGAGTACTGAGGAGGAAGGCCGGCGCCCGCTTCTCCCGTGACGATGAAGAACTGGCTTCCGTTGGTGTTGGGCCCGGAGTTGGCCATGGCCACCGAGCCGATCTTGTACGGCACCTTGGGCAACTCGTCCTCGATCTTGTACCCAGGGTTGCCGAGGCCGCTGGCCTTGGGGTCCCCACCTTGGACCACGAACCCGGGGACGATGCGGTGGAAGGGGATCCCCTCGAAGTACCGGTACCGGGCCAGCACCACGAAGTTGTTCACCGTCTTGGGGGCGGCCTTGGGGTCGAGGGCGATCACGAACGAACCCTTGGTGGTGCGGACCTCGGCCGAATAGGCGCGCGAGGGGTTTATGCACATCGGCGGGGGCTTGGCGAAGGCCGTCGTCCGCTCGGAGGAGCCGTCGGCCTTGGGGCAGGTGGTATCCCCGGAGATCGAGGCGCCGGGCTCGGCCGGGGACAGGACTACCGGAGTGCGGCTGGGGACGGTCGAGCTGTTGGCCGCCGTCTCCACCTTCTTCCCGCCACTGCCTCCGGCGACGAACACGCTGACCCCGAGGACCAGAATCGCCGACGTTACGACGGACACGAGAACCCGCTGGCGCTGTGCCCGGCGCCGGCGCGCCGCTTGAGCCGCCTGCTGGCGGACCTGCTTGGAGGGTTGCGGGCGCCGGCCCTTCTGGCTCACCACGGGGCCGTACGGTATATGCCCGGCGGGATCCACCCCCGTCGCTGGTACGGTGACGACGCCCGAGCGGCCCCCTGACCGGGGCAATAGCGCCCAGCCCACCTTCACTTCGAGACCTTCTCTTGAGCCTCATCGTCCAGAAGTACGGCGGCACCTCAGTCGACGGCCCCGAGCGCATCCGCGCCGTGGCCGAGCACGTGGTGCGCACCCGCAATGAGGGCCACGGCGTGGTCGTCGTGGTCAGCGCCATGGGCCGCACCACCGACGACCTCATCCGCCTGGCGCAGGAGCTGTCGCCCGTTCCTCCCGCTCGCGAGCTCGACATGCTGGTGACGGCGGGCGAGCGGATCTCCATGTCGCTGTTGTGCATCGCCATCGCCGAGCTCGGCCACGAGGCCAGCTCCTTCACCGGAAGTCAGGCCGGGATCGTCACCGACTCCGCCCACGGCCGGGCCAAGATCCTGGAGGTTCGGGCCCACCGGCTCCGGGAGGGTCTGTCGGAGGGCAAGATCGTGGTGGTCGCCGGGTTCCAGGGCGTCTCCATCGACCGGAACATCACCACCCTCGGCCGGGGAGGGTCGGACACGACCGCCGTCGCCCTGGCCGCCGCTCTCGAAGCCGACGCCTGCGAGATCTACACCGACGTCGCCGGAGTCTTCACCGCCGACCCGCGCGTGGTGCCCGACGCCCGCCTGCTGCCCGCCCTCTCGTACGAGGAGATGCTCGAGATCTCGGCCACGGGCGGGCGGGTGCTGGCCCTCCGGTCGGTCGAGTTCGCCCGTAACCACAGCGTTGACCTGCACGTCAGGTCCAGCTTCACATGGGAGCCCGGCACCTGGATTTCAGAAGGAGGACAGGTGGAGAAGGCCATCATCTCGGGGATCACCCATGACACCTCGGAGGCGAAGATCACCATCGTCGGTGTCCCCGACCGCCCCGGCATCGCCGCCCAGCTGTTCCGGGCGCTGGCCGACGAGGCCGTGAACGTGGACATGATCGAGCAGAACGTCTCCCTGGGCGCCAAGACCGACATCTCCTTCACCCTCCCCATCGCCGACCTCCCCACCGCGGTGCGGGTGACCGAGGCGGTGGCGAGCGAGATCGGGGCGGCCGAGGTTGTGCCCGACGCCGAGATTGCCCGGATCAGCCTGGTGGGAGCGGGCATGAAGACCCATCCCGGCGTGGCCGCCCAGATGTTCGAGACCCTCGCCGCCGAGGGGGTCAACATCGAGATGATCTCCACCAGTCCGATCCGGATCAGCTGCGTGGTGCGGGCGGGCGACGTGGAGAAGGGCGTCCGGTCCCTGCACGCCGCCTTCGAACTCGAAAACGCCCCCGCGTGAGATCTGTACCTTTACGGCATGAACGTAGGGATCGTCGGCGCCACCGGACTGGTCGGCGACATCATGCGCACGCTCCTCGCCGAGCGGGAGTTCCCCGTCTCCGAGCTGCGCCTGTTCGCCTCGGCGAGGTCGGCGGGCAGGACCCTCCCCTGGGCGGACGGCGAGGTCACGGTCGAGGACGCGGCCACGGCCGACTTCTCGGGCCTCGACCTGGCCCTCTTCGCCGCCGGCGCCACCCTGTCCAAGGCGCTGGCGCCGGAGGTGGTCGCCGCCGGCGCCACCGTGGTCGACAACTCGTCCGGGTGGCGCCACGACGTCGACGTCCCCCTCGTCGTCTCCGAGGTCAATGCGCACGCCCTGGACTCGATCCCCAAGGGCATCGTCGCCAACCCCAACTGCACGACGATGGTGG
>JBHENM010000438.1:0-1821 GCA_046262035.1 Acidimicrobiales bacterium
TCGACGTGCGCGAGCCCGACGAGTACGAGGCCGCCCACGTGCCCGGGGCCGTCCTCATCCCCCTCGGCCAGATCGTGGAACGGGTGGACGAGGTCAGCGGCGACGAGCCCGTCTACGTCATCTGCCAGATGGGGAGCCGCAGCGCCAAGGCTGTCCAGTGGCTGCGCACCCAGGGGATCGACGCCCGGAACGTGGCCGGCGGCACCAAGGCCTGGATGGAGAGCGGAAAGCCGATCGCGATCGGCCCCTTCCCCGGATGACCACCGTCGTCCGGGAGGGCCGCCGTCACCCGGGACGCAGCAACAGCGCTTGGTCGCCCTTCAACC
Source organism: Acidimicrobiales bacterium (assembly GCA_046262035.1). Classification (GTDB taxonomy): domain Bacteria; phylum Actinomycetota; class Acidimicrobiia; order Acidimicrobiales; family AC-14; genus JBHENM01. The sequence goes on from JBHENM010000438.1 coordinate 327, forward strand.
GCCCGTCGAACGGCTCGCCCTCGCACGCCCCGTCGCTGGCCACCTCCACCGTCCACCGGGCCTCCACCGGCACGTCGACCTCCTGGCCGCCGAAGTTCACGGCCACCACCCGGCGGTCCTCCCCCGCGGCGCGCTCGTAGGCCAGCACGGTGGGTGGCGCCGGAAGCAGGTCGCATCCTCCCCGGAGGAGGGCGGGACTGGCGTTCCGGGCCGCCAGCAGGCGCCGGTAGAGGTGGAGGACGGATCCGGCGTCGCTGCGCTCCGTCTCGACGTTGCGGACCTCGGGCTCGGGCGGCCACGGAAGCCACGGCTCGACGGGCTCGGCCGCCCCGGCCGCTGACGCTCCGCCCCACCCGCGGGTGGGCGAAGGGTCCCAGGGAATGGGGGCGCGACAGCCGTCACGGCCTCCGGGGTCGACCACGCGGTGGGCCGGAATCTCGGCGTCCTCCAGGCCCAGCTCCTCGCCGGCGTAGAGGAAGGGCGTCCCCCGGAGGGTCAGGAGCAGGACGGCCGCGGCACGGGCCCGGGCTTCGGACCCGTACCGGCTGCGGTGGCGGACGTTGTCGTGGTTGGACAGCGTCCACGTGGGCCAGCCGTCCACCGGGCCCAGCTCGGCCGCCACCCGCTCGACCGTGGCCCGCCACGCCGCCGCCTCCCACGGCGCGTAAAGGGAGGTGAAGTCGAAAGCCAGGTGGAGCTCGTCTCCCTGGCCGAGGTAGCGCACCACCTGCTGGGTGGAGAGCAGGTACACCTCGCCGACCATCATGCGGTCGCCGGGATAGCTGTCGACCAGGCGGCGCATGTCCTGCAGGATGACGTGGACGTCGGGATGGTCGTTGGTGCTCGACCGGGGGAGCACGTTCCCGGGCGGGTCGTCGGCCAGGTCGGGACCCTTGGCCAGGCCCTGGACGACGTCGATGCGGAAACCGTCGACGCCCCGATCCAGCCAGAACCGCAGCACGCCGTGCATGGCCTCCACCACCTCGGGGTTCCGCCAGTTGAGGTCGGGTTGCTCGGGGAGGAAGAGGTGGAGGTACCACTGGTCGGTGGGCGGGTCGTAGGTCCAGGCGTCGCCTCCGAACGCCGCCCGCCAGTTGTTGGGCCGGCCTCCCAGCTCGGGCTTGGAGGAGCTGTCCCGCCACACGTACCAGTCCCGTTTGGCGCTGTCCCGGGACGAGCGGCTCTCCGCGAACCACGGGTGCTGGTCGGACGTGTGGTTGGGCACCCAGTCGATCACCACCCGGATGCCCCGGGCGTGGGCGTCGGCCACCAGGTGGTCGAAGTCGTCCAGGGTGCCGAACAGCGGGTCGACGCCGCAGTAGTCGGCCACGTCGTAGCCGAAGTCGGCCATGGGCGACGGGAAGAACGGGCACACCCAGATGGCGTCTACCCCCAGCCACTCGAGGTGGTCGAGATGGCGCCGGATGCCCTCCAGGTCGCCGACCCCGTCCCCGTTCGAGTCGGCGAACGACCGGGGATAGATCTGGTAGAAGAC
>JBHENM010000439.1:0-15746 GCA_046262035.1 Acidimicrobiales bacterium
TTCGTGGGCCGGATCGCGTACGTGGACAACTCCGAGTTCACCCTCCTCTCGGTCGAGCCGGCCCGATGACGGGGCCGGAACGGAACCCCAGCTCCTGCCCAGGCGGAGGACGGGAGCCGACCGCCCTGCAGAAGCCGGCCGGGGCGGGCTCGGCAGCCGGCCCGCACGGCACGTGCCCGGTGTGCGGGGCCTCCGTCCGCTTAGGCGCGCGGTTCCGCGTGATAGAGCACCGAGGTCGCCCGAAAACCTGAGCCCTCCGGCCGGGGCCACGACCACGGCAAGTCCGCCTGTGAACGGCTCACTAACTGACGTGAACACCTATTGAGGACGCTCGGCCGAGGTCGTACCTTGAAATCAACGGAGCAGGCAAAGGTCTCGTAGCCCGGGCCCCCGCCCGTCGTCACGTGATCGAGCCTGCTCCCACCGGCCGCCCCTTCCACTCGAGGGGGCGGCCGGTTCTGGTTCGCCACCGGCTCTCCAGGTAGATCCCGGCCAGCGCCAGGCGGGCGACGGGGGCCAGGGCGCCGTACAACGGGTTCTGCCCCGACACCGCCCGTCCCCCGGCGCTGACCAGTACCGCGGCCCAGGGCCGGCGGGTGGCCACGGGCGCGATCAGGGCCGTCAGGTGGGCGACGGGCCGGGCGTGCAGGGCGGCCTGGTTCTTGAGCAGGCCGGCCCTGAGCTCGGTCCCGTTCCGGTACATACGAGCCCGCAACAGGTCGGGCGCCACGCGGGGGTCGTGGCCCGTGAGGGCCCGGGCCAGGTCGCGGTCGTCGAGCACCGAGCCCCGAACTCGGGGGTGACCGTGACCCCCCACGGCCTCGTAGTGGTCGCGGCGGACCAGGAAGCACTGTCCGCTGGCGAAGTCGGCTGGGAGCCCCTCCTGTACCAGGGCCAGCCCCAGCTCGGGGAGGAGGAGCCGCTCCCAGAACGAGCGGCACTCGAGGCCCCCGACGATGCTGGTCGACGTGTGGCTGGTGGCGGCGGCCATGGTCGCCAGGGCCTGGGGGTGCAGGACGACGTCGGCGTCCACGAAGGCCAGCCACGTGGTGGGGGCGCCCTCCGCCCCGGCCAGGCAGGCACGGGGCTTGCCCATCCAGCCCGGCGGCGGCTCGCCATTGAGCGTGACTACCCGGGCCCCGGCCCCGGCCGCAGCGGCCCCCGTCCCGTCGGTCGAGGCATCGTCCACCACCACGACCTCGGTGGCCTGGCCCGTGGTCGCCCGCACGCAGGCGGCTACGTTCTCCGCCTCGTTCCTGGCCGGGATCACCACCCGCACGTCGATGGGTGGGGCCGACGAATCGGGCTTCAGGAACCGGGCGGCGGTCAATCCCATGCGGGCCAGCCCGGCCAGGGTGGCGGTCGTGGCCGGGCTCGGCCGCCGGACGCGCCTCAGCGGCCCACCGTCGCGACCATGGAAGCCCAACTTAATGCGGCACTTGGGCCCGAGCGGCCCTCTGAGCGGGAGCCAGGGCCCGAGCGGCCCTCTGAGCGGGAAGCACTTGTGACAGCCTTCGGCCGTGGGACGCAGCGGCGACGAGCACATCCGGGAGTGGGCCGGTCTCCACCTGACCGAGGCGCCCGGCGGCTTCGTCGGGGGCTGGCTCCGGGCCTCAGCCGCGGTGGCCCGCCCCCTGGCCCGGGCCGGCGTGTCGCCCAACGCGGTGACCGTCGCCGCCCTGGTGGCGGCGCTGGCGGCCGTACCTCTCGCCGTGATCGACGGCTGGCCCGGCCCGGCCTTGGCGTGCGTGGCCGTTACCGTGTCCGGGTTGCTCGACGCCCTGGACGGGGCCGTGGCCGTGCAAGCGGGACGGGCGACCAAGGTGGGGTTCCTCCTCGACTCGACCCTGGACCGGTTGGCCGACGCCGCCTTTCCCGTGGCCCTCGCCCTCGTCGCCGAAGACCGCGGCAGCAGCGCCGGCACCCTGGTCGCCTTGGCCGTGGGCGCAGCGGCCTCCTGCTGGTACCTGGAGTACGTCCGGGCCCGGGCCTCACTGGCCGCCGACCCCGGGCGCCAGGTGATCACCCCCGGAGAACGACCCACCCGCATCATCCTGACTGCGGTGGGCCTCGGCCTCCCCTTCCTGGCCGAGGCTGCCCTCTGGGGCCACGTGCTCATCGTGGGAGGGTCGGCTCTGTTCCTTCTGGCCCACTCGATTCGACGCCTTCAGCGGCTCGACCGCGGCCCGCGCGGTAACGAGGCCCCGCCCGCTCCCAGAGGATGAGGGTGAGGACGATGAGGGAGAAGCCGAAGAGGTAGTCCTCCACGGGGATGTCGAACGGAAACCGCACTCCGCTGAACTCGTCTTCGTCGTAAATGACGATGGGGGCCGAGAGCTTGGTGAGCCAGCCGTCCACCAGAACCTCGAAGAACACGATGATGGCGTAGGCGACCCAGAACGTGACGCTCCGGAAGATGCCGGTGCGGAACCACAACAGCTCTACCGCCACCACCGCGATAACCGACGCCATGGCCAGGATCGTGAACTCTCCCGTCATTGTGTCTCTTTCCCGGCGGGGCCCCCATCCCCCCCTCCTCGCCGAGGTGGGGCCCCTGCCCCACCCGGCGGTGTGGGTTGCCCGGCCGAGTCTCGGCCCGGAAGGCGCACCTCCCGGCGCAGGACCCGTCCCACGGCCTCGTAGGTGAGGAGGCTGGCGATGGGGATCACCACGAAGAACACCAGCTCCTCTACGGGCAGCTTCCCCGGGAGCCGCCAGCCCGTGACGTAGGCCGGGTTGTAGGTCCAGTGGTCCCGGGCGATGGCCGCGATGTCCCAGATCACGAACAGGACCACCGGGATCCAGAGCGCAGCCAGCAGCCGGCGGGGCTGCCGCCATACCCGGGCTCCGAGCACGAACTCCAGAGGAAGGGTGATGGCGACGCACGCTCCCAGGAGCAGCAGGTACTGGAAGTCGCGAAGTTCCATCGGCGGAGACGCTAGTGGTGTCGCCCATGCCGGACCGGGCACTACCGCGACTACCTGAAGCCGTTTCGGGGCAGGTAGCGTCAAGTGCCGATGCTCCTCGATTCGATCGACTCCCCGGCCGACCTCCGCCGGCTCCCACCGGCGCAGCTCGAGGCCCTGGCCACTGAGATCCGTAACTTCATCGTCCAGTCGGTGTCGGTCACCGGGGGCCACCTCGGCTCCAACCTGGGGGTGGTGGAGCTCACCCTTGCCATTCACCGGGTGTTCGACTCGCCTCACGACGTCATCCTGTGGGACACCGGCCATCAGGCCTACGTCCACAAGATCGTCACGGGGCGCCGCCGGCGGTTCGACACCCTCCGCCAGGCCGGGGGACTGTCCGGCTACCCCTCCCGGGCCGAGTCCGAGCACGACTGGGTGGAGAACAGCCACGCGTCGACCATCCTGAGCTACGCCCACGGCCTGTCCACGGCCATGCGGATCAAGGGCGAGGACGACCGGCGGGTGGTGGCCGTAATCGGCGACGGCGCCATCACCGGCGGGATGGCCTACGAGGCCCTCAACAACCTGGGCCACAGCGGCCGGCGTGTCCTCATCGTCCTCAACGACAACGGCCGCTCCTACGCGCCGACGGTCTCCCACCTCACCCCCGGGCTGATCCGCCTGCGCCTCCACCCGTCGTACGTGAAGAACCGGGACCGCGTCCAGCGGGTCCTGCGGGGAGTGCCCCGGATCGGTGAGCACCTGGAGCGAGGCATGGAGGGCGCCCGGGCGGCCCTGCGCGAGGTGGTGCTGGAGCCCGACGGATTTTTCGAAGCACTCGGTGTCCGCTACATCGGACCGGTGGACGGACACGACGTGCCCATGCTCGAGCGGGTCCTCCGCCAGGCCGCGGATTACGACGGCCCCATCATCATCCACGCCCTCACCCAGAAGGGCCGTGGGTACGGCCCGGCCGAGGACGACGACGAGAAGTGCCTGCACGACGCCCCCGTATTCGACCCGATCACGGGGCCTCCGCCCTGGGTTCCTGCCGGCTACACGCAGACCTTCGCCGACGCCCTGGTCGAGCTGGGGGAGCGGGATGAGCGCGTGGTGACCATCACCGCGGCCATGGCCGGTCCCACCGGGCTCCGCCCGTTCCAGGACCGCTGGCCCGAACGGTTCCTCGACGTGGGCATCGCCGAGCAACACGCCGTCACCACGGCTGCCGGCCTGGCCATGGGGGGCATGCGCCCGGTGGTCGCCGTGTACTCGACGTTCCTCACCCGGGCGTTGGACCAGATCAATCTCGACGTCGGTCTCCACAAGCTTCCGGTCGTGTTCTGCGCCGACCGGGCCGGGATAACCGGCGACGACGGGCCTTCCCACCACGGGATCTCCGACCTGGCCCTGCTCTGCCGGGTGCCGGGCATGACCATCTTCGCTCCGTCCTCGGCCCAGGAGCTGGTGGTGATGCTCGACCACGCCCTAACCATCGACGACGGCCCCGTCACCATCCGCTATCCCAAGGGTTCGGCTCGCCAGTGCCCGCCCGACCAGGTCGGGTCGGGGCTCGCGGGGCGCAAGGTCGCAGAGGGTGACGCCGTGTGCATCCTCGCCGTGGGCCGGATGGTGGAGGCGGCCGAGGAAGCGGCCCGGATCCTGGCTCAGCAGGGGACGAGGGCCACAGTCTGGGACGTCCGGGTGGTGAAGCCCCTCGATCCGGCCATGCTGGTCGACGCCTCCTTTCACCGCCTGGTGGTAACCGTCGAGGACGGTCTGCGGCAGGGCGGAGCGGGCACGGCCATCGCCGATGCCCTCGGGGCCCTGAACGTCGCCGACGGCCACTCGCCACCGCAGGTCCTGGTGCTGGGCGTACCCGACGCGTTCCTGCCGCAGGGCAACCCCGCCCGGATCCTGGCCCAGCTCGGCCTCGACGGTCCGGGTATCGCAGCATCGGTGTTCGCCGCCGCCGGCGCCACCGAAGTCGTCGGCGGCTGACCCGGGTGGGCCGCGGCTTTCGCGGAGGGATGCGCCCTCGGTGGCGCGGCGTAGTCGCCACCGCCGTTCTCGCCGCCCTTGTCGGCGCCTGTGGTGACGGAGACGACGGGGAGGCCACCGTGAGCCGGTCGCCCGGCGGCACCCGCCAGCCCTCCTTCGCGGCTCCGTCGACCACCACGGCGGCCGGCCCAGCCGAGGTCGATACCAGCCTGTCAACTGACGCGCCGTCCGGCGGCCCGGCCACCACCACGGCGACCGGAAGCGAGAGCGGCTCCAGCTCGCCGTCAGGGCCGGCTACCCCGGAGAGCATCCGTCCCGCAGCCCCGGGCAACTACTTCTACGACACGTCCGGCTTTTCCAGCTATCCAGGCTTCGGCGGGGGCAGCTCGCCCTATCCGTCGGTCACGCCTCTGGTGGTTGACCCGCCCGCCGGTACCCGCCAGCACGCCACACGCGACCTGCGGGACACGTCCCGCAACGGGCCCGTCATCGAGACGGCACTGGACTATCGGCCCGAGGGCGTCTACCTGGATGGCCTGAAGCTGACGACCACGCTCTTTCTGTTCTCCGACGTGCAAGACCTCAGGCCGGGGCTGCCCACGCTCCTGCTTCCGACCGGTGCCGGGCCCGGTTACCACCGGGAGCTCGGCCTGTCGGCCCAGGGTCAACCCAACCCGGCCCGGCTGGTCATCGACGTCCTCGGACAGGAGACCGTGAGCGCCGGCGGTCAAACCCTGGACACCACCGTGGTCCGGCTCACGGCTACTCTCGCCAGCCAGTTCAACGCCCGCATGGAGCTCACGGTGTGGGTAGCCCCGACCGCGGGCCTCTGGGTGAAGGAGCGGTCGGTCAGCGAAGCCAGCGGTCCCGACGGCCAAGCCCTCTACCGGGGCGAGTACGAGGCCACCCTGCAGCGGCTCACGCCCGGCTGAGGCGGTGTTGTCTGCGGCTTCGCCGCCCCGGACGGGGCCCCAACCCCGCCCTCCTCCAGAGCGTGGGGCCCCTGCCCCACGCCTGGCCGTCAGTCCAGGCCGTCCGCAGCGGGCAGGGGCGGTACGTCCCAGATGGGCTTCGGCTGCCGGCGCACCCTCGGGTTGACCTCGGTGCCGGGGTCGTCGGAAGGGGCCGAGACGATGCCGGCCAGCGCCGACCGCAACTCGTTCCCGACCCTCACGGCCTGGGAGAGGGCCACGTCCCCCAGCGAGACGATCCCCACCGGGCGTCCTCCCGTCTCCACCACCGGCACCCGCCGCACGGCGTGGGCCCGCATGACCTCGAGCACATCGTCCACCGAGTTGGTGGGGGAGAGGGTCGCCACCGGGCTGGAGCACATGTCGCTGAGTACGGTGGACTCCAGCTTGCGGCCCGGCGCCAGAACCCGGACCACGATGTCGCGGTCGGTGACAATGCCACAGAGGTTCTCGTCGTCGTCGACCACCAGGACGGGGCCCACGTCGGTGTCGGCCAAGGCCCGGGCCGCTTCCAGCACCGTGGCCTGGTGGTGGAGGACCAGGGGCCCCGTGGTCATGACGTCACGCAGTAGCTGCGGCATGAAGGTGTCTCCTCTCGATCGGCACGCCTGCGGGGCTCAGATCCAGCCACTCCGCAAACGCAGGGCCCCCCGGCGGTCAAGGGTCCCGGTCGTGCTCTCTTCGGATGACCTCTCCACCGTAGGCCGGGCGCGGGGGCGGGTGTCAAGGCACTCGACGGCGTCGAGGTGCTTGAGCCGCGGGTAACGTCGGGGGCGATGGACGACCGCATCCCTCATCGTGACGCGCGCCGAAGTTGGTTCGACGAGATCGCCGAACGGACGTCCAACATCACCAGTGGCGCCCCCTTCTTCGCCATCTGCCTGGTCCTCGTCGTGGCCTGGTTGCCCACCCTGGGAATCATGGGCAGCGAAGCCAGCCAGTTCCTGATCCAGACGATCACCGCCATCGTCACCTTCCTCCTCGTCGCCCTCCTCCAGAACGCCGAGAAGCGTCACCAGGAGGCCATCAACATCAAGCTCGACGCCATCGCCCACGGCGTTGCCGACCTCATGCGGGAGCGCACGGGCGAAGAGAACGACCTCCACGACAACATCGACCGGCTGGTTCACACCGTGGGCCTCGAGGGCCGCCTGTCCTCCCGCAAGGAACGCTCGCCCAGCCGGGCCGACGCCAAATAAGTCGAGTAGCAGGTAGGCCCAGGCCTAGGGCACCAAGCCCGACGGCGCAGGGCCGGTGAGGACCGACAGGAGCTCGGCGCAGATCGCATCGGCCTCCTCGAGGGTGTTGGCGATGCACGTGGCACCCATCTTCCCGTGCTGGCGCAATGCGCCAAGCAGGTGCAGGGTGGCACCTACCCCGGTGACCGGATCGAAGGTCAGGCCGGCCCGGTCCACGGCGGCGATGACCTCGGCCGGCGTGCATCCCACGAGAGCGGGGGACTTGAGGTTGTCGGAGGCCACGTAGCGCTTGGGCCTCCCGCCGGCCATGAGCTCGCCCGTGGCCGGGTCGTAGGTGCCTTCGGTGGCCAGCCGGGCCATCCAGTACGGATGGGTGGTGCCTCCCATCCGGAGGTTGATCTCGCTCAGGTAAACGGCGTTGCCCCCGTGGCCATGGGCCACGAGGAAGTCGATCCCGAACGAGCCCATCACCCCTTTGGCCGCCAGCACCTGCCCCACCCGTTGCGCTCCCGTCTGGATGGCCAGGCGGTAGTCGGGGTCGGCCGGGAAGCGGCAGCCCAGGTACACCTGGTCCTGCGGTCCACCCAGGACCTGGTCGTGGGTCGAGATCACCTCCACCTCGCCGCCGGGGGCGATCCGCAGCTGCACGCTGGGCGACACCATGGGCTCGTCCCGCACCAGCTCCTCGACGATGGCCCCTTCCGCCGCGATCTTCCGCTCGTAGGCGGGCCACGTCTCCTCGGTGGCGCAGAAGGTGGTTGACGACGTGGGCAGGGGCGCGCTGACCCCGTCCAGCTCCACGATGGCGTTGCCCTGTCCGGAAAAGCCGTTGTTGAGCTTGATGACCACGGCGTCGGCGTGAGGCGACCGGGCCCGGATCAGCTCGATGGCGTGCTCGATGTCCTCCAGCGAGTACAGGTCCTCCCATCCCTCGAGCACGGCGACCCCCGCCTGGCGGGCCGTCCGCCGGGACCCGGTCTTGGAGCCCAGCCAGAACAGGTGAGGGGGCGACCCGTAGAGCGGGAGCCCGACCAACTCCGACAGCGCCCGCTCGGTGGGGGTGACGTTGAACGGAAGGAGGTAGGCGTCGTCCGGATCTCCGGCGGCGGCCCGGAGCTCCTCCATCTTGTCCGGCCGGGACAGGAGCTTCTCCGACAGCGGCCGCCCGTCGCCCTCGCCGAGGCTCACGAGCCGCAGGCGCCTCCGGGCGCCGGCCGGGTCGTCGACGAGGCGGAGGTAGTAGTCGATGATGGCCGGGTCGATGGGCAGGGAGGTGACGTACACGACCCGCACGTCGGGCCGCCGGAGGAAGAGGAGCATGAAGAGCAGGCGCTCCTCGTAGTGGACGGCCCCCGTGATCTTGGCCAGCTCGCTCTCGGCGAACGACAGCGAGGGCACGACGACCACCGTGCCCGTCTCCATGTCTCCCGGGCCGCGGCCGGCCAGGCGACGCACGAAGGCCTCCTGGCGCTCCTCCCAGGTGATCACCCTCGTCTTCGTCCCGCCGCCGTCAGCAGCCACGGTCAGGGCCCAACTGCGTCCCCGAGGGCCTCGTCGATGGCCTCCAGGGTGGCGTCGTCCAGCTTGACCCCCGAGGCGGCGGCGTTCTCGTCGAGCTGCTCAGGCCGGCTGGCGCCCACGATGGCGGAGGCCACGTTCTCTTCGCCGAGCACCCAGGCCAGGGCCAGCTGGGCCATGGTCACACCCACGTCGGCGGCGATGGGTCGCAGCCTCTGCACCGCTTCCAGCACCGAGTCCTCCCGGAAGCGCCCCATGATCCGCGCCAAGCTCTTCTCGCTGCCGCGGGACCCTTCGGGCGGAGGCTGGCCGGGCAGGTATTTCCCTGTGAGGGCCCCCTGGGCCAGGGGCGACCAGACGATCTGGCTGATGCCGTTGTTCTTGCAGATGGTGAGGACGTCGCCCTCCAGCTTGCGCCAGAGCATCGAGTACTCCGGCTGGCTGGACACGAACTTCTCCACGCCCGGCAGGGTGATGGCGGCGTGGATCTGGTGGGCCGTCCACTCGCTGAACCCGATGTAGCGGGCCTTGCCTTGGCGCACCAGCTCGGTCAGCGCCTCCATCGTCTCCTCGATGGGCGTCTCCTCGTCGTACCGGTGGCACTGGTAGAGGTCGACGTAGTCCGTGCGCAGGCGCTTGAGCGATGCCTCCGACTGCTTGCGGATCTGAGGGGCCGAGAGCCCGTGGTCGGTTTCCGACATGGCCCAGAAGGCCTTGGTGGCGAGGAAGTAGGACGACCGGTCACGACCGCTGAGGGCTTCACCCAGGAACGATTCAGCCGCCCCCCGCCCGTAGACGTTGGCCGTGTCGAAGAAGTTGATGCCCAGGTCGAAGGCCCGGTTGATGCAGGCGACCGCCCGCTCCCGTTCGACGGCCGCCCCGTAGGTGAGCCACGAGCCCAGGCTGATCTCCGATACGACCAGATCGCTGGACCCGAGGCGTCGGTATTCCATCGGACTGCTCTAGCACGACTTCGGCGACCGGGCGGCGCACGGGGCGAGTCGCTGGGGGGGTAACCCGCCCGCGATGCGCCGCCCACGGCCCCCGATCAGACCGTGCCGCGCGCCCCGCTGACGGTAGCGGGCTCGCGGACGGTCTCATCGTGGGGCCGGATGTGAGGACCTTCCACCTGGATGTTGGGAAGCCACTCGAGCCATTTGGGCAGGTACCAGTTGCGCTTGCCCAGGAGTTTCATGCTGGCCGGCACCAGGACCGATCGGACAATGGTGGCGTCGATGAGCACAGCCACGGCCAGGCCGAAGCCCATCTGTTGGAACATGACCAGCTGGCCGGAGGCGAAGCCGGCGAACACGGCCACCATGATCAGGGCGGCGCCGGTGATGATCCCGGCGGTGGTGCGCAGTCCGTGGGCCACCGACCCGGCGTTGTCCCCGGTGATGTCGTAGTGCTCCCGGATCCGGGACAGCAGGAACACGTGGTAGTCCATGGACAGGCCGAAGAGCACGGAGAAGAGGAACAGCGGTAGCCAGGCTTCGATCACCTCCACCTGCTGGAACCCGAGCAGGTCGGCCCCCACCCCCTTCTGGCTGACCAGCACGATCAGCCCGTAGGCGGCAGCCACCGACAGCAGGTTGAGGAGGATGGCCTTGATGGGCACCACCACCGAGCGGAAGGCGACGGTGAGGAGCAGGAACGAGAGGCCGAGGACGAAGACGAACACGATGGGCATGTAGCGGTCGGTGATGTCGAAGAAGTCCTTGTTGAAGGCCGTCTCCCCACCCACCAGGACGTCGGCCGGCGTGCCCTCCGGGAACGCCTGCGCCACGTAGCGGTCGCGTATCCGGTCGATGGACTCGGTGGCCGTCTTGCTAGTCGGGTCGCCGTTGATCGGAGCCGAGATCAGGGCCAGATCGCCGGCCTGATTGGTCTCCACCCGGGAGGGGCCGAAGAGGCCGTCCCCGGCCAGCCCGTCGCGGAGGCGCTGGATGCCTGCCTGCACCGCTGGGTCGCTGATCCGGCCGTCGACCACGATCTCCACCGGCGCACTGAGCCCACCGGAGAACTCCCGGGCCAGCACGTCGAACGCCTTCTTGGACTCGAAGCTCGCGGGCAGGGTGCTGACGCCCGAGAAGCCGGTGCGCATGTCGAGGGCGGACGAGGCCGCAGCTAGCAGGATGGCGACCCCGATGGCCAGGCTGACCACCGGACGGCCCATGACCAGGTGCGTGACCTTGTCCCAGAACCCGCCTTCCTTGCCCACCTCGCCGCCCGACGCCTGGCGGCGGATGCTCAGGCGGTTGATGCGGTCGCCCAGGAGGCCCAACATGGCCGGGAGCAGGGTCATCGACGCCACCACGGCGGCGACGACCACGAAGGCGGCCCCCGCGGCCAGGCTGCGGAAGATGGTGCTCGGGACGATGAACATGCCCGTGAGCGCGAGCACGACGGTCAGGCCGCTGAAGAAGACGGCCCGGCTGGCAGTGGCCCCCGCGGCCTCGATGGCGTCGAGCTTCTCCAGGCCTCGGTGGCGCTCCTCCCGGTAGCGGGAGACGACGAACAGGGAGTAGTCGATGCCCACGGCCAGGCCCATCATCGTGATCATGTTGGTGACGAAGAAGGCGAACTGGGCTTGCTGTCCGACGACGGCCACCAGGGCGATGGCGATGACGATCGCGGCGATGCCGATGAGAAGGGGCAGCAGGGCAGCCACGACGGCGCCGAACACCACCACGAGGATCACGAGGGCGGCGAGGATGCCGATCGACTCGCCCTTGAGCAGGTCCTCCTCGATCACTTTGTTGAAGTCGTCGTTCAGGGAGGCAGGGCCGAACAGCTGGGTGGTGAAGCCATCCCGGCGGATGTCCTCGGCCACACCCCGCAGCTCGGGGGCGTGGTCCACGGCGGCCATGACTTCGCCGGCCAGGGTGGTGGGGAGGACGGTGCTGCGCCGGTCCTGGGACACCATGGTGGCGTCGTCGGTGTCGTAGAAGCTCTGCACGCCCAGGACGATCTCGGGGCCCAGGGCCTGGATCCTGGCCTGAAGGTCGGAGACGAAGGACCGGTAGGCGGGGTCGTCCACCGTCGCCCCGTCGGATGACACGACGAAGATCTCCGTTGCCCGGTCGGGTCCTCGCAGGCGGTCCTCCACCAGCGTCAGGGCCTGCTTGGCCTCAGGATTGTTGGTGACGTCGGCCTCGGTGTTCAGGGCGTCGGCCAGCAGGGTCGAGATGAGCGCTCCCGACACGACGATGGTCAGCACCCAGATGGCGATGGTGCGCCAGGGGTGGCGGCTGCTGGATCGCGCCAAGGACTGGGTGGACAGAGCCAAGTCTTCGCCTCTCGATGGCCGCCAGTGGGTGCTTCTCCGGCCGCGCCGCGTGGTTTCCGGGGTTGTTCCCTCTTGCCATTATCGTACGTAGTACGTACGATCTTCAAGGAAACTTTTCTGAACAGAACCTTCGGCGGTGATCGGAGATGACGATGGGAATGGCTGAGCGTGCCAGCCCCACGCGTGGACGCCGCCAGACCACCCTCGACCGCACCGCCATCCTCACCGCCGCCCTCGAACTGGTCGATCGGGAGGGCCTGGCCGCTCTCAACATGCGGGCCTTGGCCCACGAGCTCGGGGTGGGGACGATGTCGCTCTACCACCACGTCCCCAACAAGGACGCCCTGCTCGACGGTTTGGTCGAGGCGGCCCTGTCCGAGATCGAGATCCCGTCGGTCGACTCCGGCACCTGGGATCAGCGGGCGGCGCGCATGGCCCGCTCCCTCCGGATGGTGACCATGCGCCATCCCGGCTGCGTCCCCCTGCTGGTCACCCGGCCCTTCACCACCGCCACCGCCCTCCGTCCGTGCGAGGCCGCCTTCGAAGCCCTCGAGGAGGCGGGGCTCGACATGGAGCAGGCCCTCATCGCCTTCCGCACGATCGTGGCCTACGTCCTGGGCTTCGTGATGATGGAGTCGGCCGGATTCTTCGGCGGCGTCGGCCCCGACCGCGATCCCGAGGAGCTGATGGAGCTGGGGCTCCCTCGGCTGGCCGAGCTGGCCCCCCACCTGGCCGGCCGCGACGTCGACGCCGACTTCGACGGCGGGCTCCGGGTCGTCGAGCTGGGGGCCCTGACCGCCCTCCTCGGAGGTCGCTGAGCGACGGCTCCGGGCGCCGGTAAGGTTCCCGCCCGGAAGGCCGGGGCGGGGCTTTCGTGGCCGAAGGAGCTGGCGATGACGTCGTCCGATCACCATTGCGCCACCGCCCGACGGCGGGTGGCGGCCATAGTGGCGTTTGCCCTGGCCACCATCGGCCTCGTTGTCGTCGGCGGCAGCGTCGAAGCCCAGGTCGTGGTGCGAATCCGGGCCGGTGAGGTCACCCGCGTGCTACACGGTCTCGGCGTCATCCCCCTGCCCTTCGCCGCCCGGGACATCGCCGTGCACTGGCAGGGCAACCCCGACGCCCAGGTCACCTATGCGCTCAGCGGGGACGGCGTGAGCTTCGGGGCCTCAGCCGACGTGGGCCGGGACGAGGTGGGGGAGCAGCGCGGCAACGGAGAGACCTACGGCGCTGTCATCCCCGCTGCCGGGGCCACCTTCGTCCGGGTCAGCAGCGACCGTCCCCTCGGTCGGCTGACGGTTCTCGCTCTGGCCGACGGTGAGCGGGTCGTCACCTACAAGCCTGTGCCCGGGCGGCCCGCCGGAGGCGCCGTGACCCAGCGTCCGATCGTCCCCCGATCGGGATAGGGGGCCGACGAGTCGCTCCGCTTCGACGCCGCCGGCAACGAGGTATGGGCCCCGACCTTCCACCCCGTCCAGAAGCTGATCGTGCATCACACCGCCGGCGCCAACCGCGATCCCGATCCGGCCGCCACCCTCCGGTCGATCTACTACTACCACGCAGTCACGCAGGGCTGGGGAGACATCGGGTACAACTTCCTCATCGACGAGAGCGGCACGATCTACAAGGGCCGCCACTCGCACACGACGGCCACGCCATCGCCGGCCTCGCCCAGTCCTGATGACACGCTCACGGGCGAGGACGCGGCCGGCAACGGCGTCACCGCGGCCCACGCCGTGAACTTCAACTCCGGCACCGTCGGCGTCGCCCTCCTGGGCACTCTCACCAACCAGGACGCCACGCCTGCGGCGAGGAGCGCACTGGTCGACTTCCTGGCCTGGAAGGCGGACGCCCACGGCATCGACCCCACGGGTTCGTCCAACTTCGTGAACCCGGTCAGCGGCGGCCAGAAGGTGTTCGCCAACATCGCCGGCCACCGCGATGTCAGCGCCACGGAGTGCCCGGGCGGAGTGTTCTACGACACCCTGCCGGCGCTGCGTACCGCCGTCGCCACCCGGATCTCCGGAGGATCGACGTCGACCACCGTGGCCCCGTCCACCACCACGACGACACGCCCGAAGAAGGGCCGCAAGCCGGTCGCCAACCTGCTGGCCACCCTCCAGGAGGCCACCCGCACCCTCGGCTGACGCATCAACGGCGGCTCGCTATCCTCGGTGTGACTGGGAAGTGCGCCCGTGAGCAACGAGAGGGACAACCTCACCGAGCTGATCCGCCTGCAGCTGGCCGAGCGCGACGTCTGTGAAATCGCCAGCTCGTACCTGCTCGAAGTCGAGCTTCGGGAACGCTTGGCCGCTCTCGGCGTGGAGCCCTCGCCGGATGTGAGCGTCGCCCTCATGGCCGTGGCCATGCTCCTCGCCGAGAAAGCCCCCGAGTGGGGCGGGGACTGTCGTGACGCCCTGGGTGAGATCGCCCAACTCGGCTTGGCTCTCTTGGTGCAGTCGGACACGGGCGAGCAACCCGACGGCTGACGCTGCGCCGCTGGTGGGACGGCTGCTCCCGGCGTTGCCGGCAGTTGCCTTTCTGGCCACGTTCGGGTTCTTCTTCGTGGACAAGAACCGCGAGGCCCGTACCGTCCTGAAGAGCGGTCGGGGCCTGTTCACTGTGGCCGCCATCATCGTCGGTTACCTGGCCATCGCCTTCGTGCTGCGGCGCTTCGTCCGCTGGGCATGGGCGGCGCCAGTCGTGCTCACGGCCGTGGTCGTCGCACTGGCCGCCTGGATCGTCCGCCCGTACTACGTCGACGAGACGGCCGATCGTCAACTGGTGGCGGGCCCAGTTCAGGACGCGTCGGAGGTGACGGCGCCGGCGACGAGCCAGGACCAGCCTCCTCAGTCACAGGCTCCCGCCGCCGGACCCGTGCGCATCAGCTCCGGTGCCATCCGGGGCCTCGGCCACGACGCCAGCGGCACGATCTCGATCATCCGCAGTCCCGACGGCTCGAGCGTCGCGCGCTTCGAGAACTTCGACATCGAGGGCACGCCCGACCCCCGGGTGTATCTCGTCCAGGGCGACGACGTGCGCGCCCCAGGCGGGATCGAGCGGGGGCGCCTTCAGGGGAATGTGGGTCAGGTCCTCGACTACGCCGTCCCCGACACGGAGGCAGGCCCGGGCTGGACCGTCCTCGTCTGGTGCCGCAGCTTCTCGGTCCCGATCGCGAACGCCACCCAGACCCCGGCCTGAGCGCACGACGCTGGGCGCTCAAGGGAGGTTCAGTACGTTGCGGAGGATCTCGTCAACCGTGTGACGGGTCGCCGAATCGAGCCGGCCCATGCGTTCACCCAAACGCCGGGTTGAAATCGCCCGGACCTGTTCGACTTGGAACGCCGTCGTGTGGTCGAGGCCGTTGTTGTCATCGGGTTCGGCCACGACGTGGAGCGGCAGTTGTCTGATCGTGGACGTCCCAGGTACGACGATGACCAGGCGAAGGTTCGGGTGGTGAAGTTGATCGTCCGACACGATCAGCGCGGGGCGGCGTAGAGCCTGCTCGGGGTCCGCGGGATGAGCCCCGAAGTCGACGCGCCAGATGTCGCCACGCGAGAGCGTGGGCTCAGTCGCCACGGATCCCATCGCCCGCGGCGTCGTCCAGCACCTCGACCTCAGCTTCATACGCAGCGCGCTCGTCGTCAGTCAGCTTCTCGATGGCGTCATGGACGTTGTCCCACCATTCCTCGCGGCTGAGGCGGTGGATGGCGTCGCTCACCACGTCGAGCAGCGTCGTGCCCCTCTGGTTCGCGATCCTGGCGATCTCGTCGCGCAGCTCGACGGGGACCCTAAGCGTGGTCGTCTCGTGTGGCGCCATAGACATAGCCTACTGAGGCGACAAGCTGAGCGCTGGGTA
>JBHENM010000440.1:0-32504 GCA_046262035.1 Acidimicrobiales bacterium
GTGAACAGGATCACGAGGATGGGACGATCCTGCTCGGTGCTGCAGAGTCACGCAGGCCGTGCGAGGTGCTCATTCAGGGATGACCTGCATGTTTATGGTGGGCGATGAGGGTCTTGATCCCCCGACCTCTGCCGTGTGAAGGCCCTTGGGCCTCAATTGCTTGTGCCGTAGATTTCGCGAAACCGCAGGTCAGGGGCCATTTTCGGCCGTCCGTCGATGACCGCTGGTGACCTCACTTCTCCAACTTTCCGCGGGTTTTTCGCGGGGCGTTTCACGCCGACGGCCAGATGCCTCGGCTGTGGTTGTCCACAGGACGCCAGCCCTAGGCCGTTTCGGTGGCGTGTCCTACAAGGCAAGTGGCAGACGTACCTTGTACTGTGGTGTCATGCGACGAACCGGTGACCTCCGCGTGTCTCAGCGCGGGCAAATGAGCCTGCCGGCATCCACCCGACACCGGTGGGGGCTCGACGACGGCGGCGAAGTCGGATATCTCGACGTAGGGGACGCGATCGTCCTAGTCCCAGGCGGCGTAGATGCCCTCCGTCACCAACTGTTTGCCTCCGTCACGGATGCTGACTGGGACGAGGCTCGCCTCGGGTTCGGGGACGTCGACCTCGCCACCGAGTGACGCTCATCGTCGATGACCAGCTCCTAAGTGTTGTCCTCCGCGGCGAAAGGCTCCCCGATGAGCTGAATACGATCGGGCCGATCTTCACGACCGGCTACTGGTACGTGCGACTGTGCCAAGCCTCATTGGGTGTCGCCGATCGGCCCGGCGCGCTCTCCGGGCCGTTTGCTGTCCTTCCGCCCCATCGACGTGAACAAGCCTTGGCAGCTGTCCTCGAGTTGCCCGATGAGATCGGGCTGATCAGCCTGCGCGAGCTGGCTCCGGTGATCGCACGGTTGAGAGCCCGGCATCACTTGAACATCCTGAGCATCGAAGCGCTCGCCGCTGCGGTCCAGCTCAGCGCCACAGTGGCTCTGTCGGCGAGGTCGTCGCGGCTTGAGGCCGCCCTTGCCGCCGAGGGGCGACCCGTTGAACTTGTCACGTGACCGGTCGAAGTCTGCGCCAATCGGATTTGCGTCCAATCGCAGCCGGGCAGGTGCCGGGGATCGAACCGGGCAAGTGATCGGTACGCCCATCTTCGTCCATCCGTCCAGCGCTGACCCACCTGCCAACGGCAGGATCGGCACACGTCCCGCTCGGTCCGGCACCAGCGTCTCAGCCGTAGCCCGGGATCCACTCCTCGGCGTTCACTCGCTCGAGGTTTCCGGCGGCCAACTCTTGCCATAACCGTCGAACCTCGGCCCGAGACACGCCACGCCGATGTCGCGGTTCGTCGTTCTCTGCAACGTTCTCCCAGACCACAAGCCCGTTCTCGAAGACGGAGAGCGTCCACTCGCTCTCATAAGACAGCGCAACGTCGGGATGCTCCATGTCTGGAGATTCATCGAGCTCAGCGAGGACGGCGTCCATGACGGATACATCCGGATTCTCGAAGGTCTCTCCATAACGACTCGTCACCCAGTACGACATTTGCAAAGACTCGCGCACGATAATGACGGGCGGAAGAGCACCCAGTCCGGAAGGCACCCCAAGCCCTGGCGGCGTCACGGGGCCGGTATGGCCGCGACCGCAGGGCAATGCCGGGACTGCGTCGGGCCGGCCGGAGTCTGTGATCCGACCGGGAACCGGTATCGCTCGTCGCCGGCATTACCGCTCGGGTGACGCGCCGCCCCACCGATGATCAACGGCACGTACTTACCGGTTGGCGACTCGTCCCGATGGGCCAGCGGCTCTCGGCGGATGGCGCGAACACTCAGCTGTCTGTCGGTCGAAGAGGATCCCGGTAGTCGAAGCTGATTCCCACCTCTTTGAAGAAGCGCTCGACGCGGGCAAGGATCCTCTTCCGCGCCACGAACGGCTGATCCGGCCAGCGGATTTGTCGTGCCCAGGTGCTGACACCACTGGCTTGTATCCAGCCACGATCGGTCTTGAGGACCAAACGAGCAGCCTGGTCATGCCACTTCGGCGGAGCGAAGCCCGCTCGCACGATGGATGTCCGAGGAACCCGAATCGTGCGGAAGAAGTTGACGACCACGATCTCGCCGCCGCGCAGCTCAACCCGGGTCAATGCCGCTCTCATGGCGCTGAGGCATCCGAGCGTCAGAATGGCAGCCGAGACCGGCCAACGCTGCTCCAGGGCGTAGAGACCGAAGAACCAGAGCGAGACCACGATCCGCCGGAGTCGGAGCGGCCCGATCGCGATCCTGGTCACGGATAATCATGGCGCGCGGCTCCCCCAAGGGCCCCCCGACACCGGCAGCTGGCGCCGCAGTTGCGCGAGCGGGATCAGTGCATCCGAGCGATCCCGCCCGGGCGTGGCCATCGCCATCAAGGAGGGGGTTCGGCACATCTCGCCGTACTCTTCTGCAGTGGCGTTACCTCGGCGGCGAAGCGGCTCCCTCGGCGAGAGCGGTGAGGATCACCGTCTTGGGTGGCACCCAGGGCACATGACGACGGGAGGGAGTAGCAAGGCGATCTACCTGAAGGCCTTCCTGTTGGGATGGCTGATATTTACAGCGATCTGGGTATTCCTCGGACTGCTGACTGGCCGGCCCCTTCATGACGTGGTCCTTCCCGCAACCGTCCTTGGCGGCCTCTTCTCGGCATTTCTGGCGTTGACTATTGCTAGGAGGTTCGCCCCGCTCCAAGGGGACGCGCCGGTTAGGCCAAGGACGAGAGTGTTCGTGTCGCTACCGTATGAGACGGCGTTCGAACACTGCAGCCATGCTGTGCGGTCGCTACCAGGGAGCACTGTTGAGCGACTCGACGTCGGCTCAGGGATCATCGTGGCCCGAGTTGCGCGTACTCCCGAGAGCTGGGGGGAGCTGGTGATCATCACCGTGAGGGCGATCGGCTCGGATACGGAGGTGTCCGTCTCGAGCCGGCCCACCTATCGCCTCACGCTTGTCGATCAAGGCAAGAACGCACGTAACGTGGAGCACATCCTCGCTAGCCTCCGCGGATCTGATGGGCAAGCCGGGCGAATGTAGCGATCTCTGTGCGTCGCCCATCGTTGGATACTGACCGTCATCGTGTTCGGCGTCGAGGTCTTGCAACTCCGGCGGCGTTGCTCGGAATCGCAGAACCTGAACCCGGCTCTACCCGCCGGGTCGCGCGGAGGACTCACGCGCTCGGGAATGCCGGAGATGAACGCGTCACCGGGCGCGCCGGCGAAGGCACCCCGGTCGGTAACGCCGCCAACAGGCGATCCCGCCCGGGTCACCGATCGAGCCGACCGAGCAGATCGGCACTTTCAGTCCATCTCGATCAACGCGTAGGGACCGTCCAGGGTTCGCTTCGTTGGGGCGCGCTGGGAGCGAGAGCGCTAGTCCGTTCCTTTGACCTGGATCTCACGACGAAGCCATGGGAGCCCATAGGAGAGCAGCGCCCAGAGAGCGTCCTCCATGACGCGTTCTGCGTTGTCCGCCGATAGGGACCACCAGTGGTGCGCCTCGATGCCTGGGATGAGCTGGCCGATGCGCTCCACCCTGCCCTCCCCTGAGGTGTTGGCACCCGGTCGGGCCGGATAGAGGGAGCGCTCGAGGCGCTGGGCATCCCAGCTCGTTCGGTCAACGCCCGGTGGCGGCGTGTCCTTCAGCGGGGAGTGGTCTCGCCGCTGCTCGTCCCACCATTCCTTCTCGGTCACCTTGAGGTTGATCGTGAACTTCACGAGATCGCTATTGCTTGACGTCGATCTCTGAAAGCCGACCTGCGCCCAGAACGCTGCGTCCGGTAGAACGTACGCTGAGCCAGAGCCCTTGAGACCTTGCCGCCGCAGCTCCGGAGCCACGGCGTCCCGAAGTAAATGCTTGAACACGTTCTGAGCGGACTCCGTCATAGCTCCATGGTGGAGGATGCGCACCTCAGTTTCGTCCGGGCGTCCATCATCTAAGTCGATGGCAGTGCGGGCGAACGGTCGGCAGCCGGCTCTCACCCACGAGCTGCGGCGCGCAGGGCGACAAATAGTGCCGGAGACGAACGGCGGCGCCGGGGGCGCCGGCGAAGGCACCCCAGTCGGTAACGTCGCCAGCAAGCGATCCCGCCCGGTCGCCGGGTCGAGCCGACCGATCACCTCCGGCACTTACCGCTTGCCTTGGTGGACAGCCCACAGGGCGGTGCCTATCCCGACGACGATCAGCACCGCCGCTGCCGCGAGCCGCACTCGAGCAGGCATTGCGCAGTACGGCTCTGCCCCTTCTTTTACCTCGTAACCCGACTCCCCGGTGCCGGAGGTGGTCGCCCACAAGGCGAGCTGTCCCTTGCGTGTCGGGTTCCACGCGGCGACCAAGGGGCGGCGACAGTCGGCCTTCGCGGTCTCACTCCGTCCGAGGTCGATGGTGTGGTTGAACGGCCGGACGGCGACCGTCACTCCGGCTGCCACGACTGCTGTCCCGACGGCGATCGTCAGGAGCCGAGTTCGCACGTCCTCATGCTTTCAGGAGATGCCTCGCCGTAGCGGCCTCTTCGGCCAACCGACCGGTATCCGTGCCCTCTGCCGATACCGATTCGGCGCGGCGCCCAGAGGCCGAGCAGCACCGGCACTTACCGGTCACCAACGACCGGTGTCAGATGGACTCGCTCAAGCGGAAAACAGACGCGTACAGCCCCACATGAGTGGCCGCACTCTCACCGACGGCGGCCCACCGCCGACCGATCTCAAGGACCTCGAAGGGCACGAGCTCTGTGGCGACGAGCAGGGGCCGTTGCTCCCAGGCGTAGACGCCATCGTCGATCTTCGAGAACAGCACAGCGGGGGGATCCTTGCCGCGGAGCTCGGTGTCGCCGCCGTCGCGGAGTATCAGGGCCATGTTGCTGAGAACGAAGTACCGCATCGTCTCGCGGTCGCCGGCGATGGACGACGCCACCACAGCACTCTCCCCGTTGGTGCCCGAGTGGCGGCGGTGCACGCTCGTTGTCTCGGCGACACCATCCAGGTCACCTACCGCAGCGCTTCCGCTACCAACGACCTCACCAGGAAAGTCGCGCAGGCCATAAGCGGTCAGTCCACCGGCAAGCGGAGCGTCGTCGAACAAGCGCCTCCTCGGCCGCCGGGGCCCGTCTTCTCTCACACGGCCAGCCTGTCACTCAGTGGGACTTGGAGCGGCGAGGAACGGCGCGGACGAAACGCACATCCCGGTCAGTCGGCGGTTGACTGTCCGACTTGCTCCAACGTCAGCAAGCCGGGCGCCAGTCCAACCGGGTCATGAAGACGACCGGTCTCCCGTTGTTGCCGAGGTCGCGCACGAGAGGGGCCTGGCACTCCGTGCACATCCCGGACTCGGACCAGTGTTCTTGGCCGTCCCCGATTCTCACCATCCCAACCAGGCCGACGTCCACTTCGCCTCCGCAAAGTGGGCACTCTTGGATCCTGATGGGTGGCTCGTCGGGCCACGCTTGCATGTTCTCCATGA
This sequence comes from Acidimicrobiales bacterium, assembly GCA_046262035.1. Classification (GTDB taxonomy): domain Bacteria; phylum Actinomycetota; class Acidimicrobiia; order Acidimicrobiales; family AC-14; genus JBHENM01. The sequence continues at coordinate 5,479 of JBHENM010000440.1, forward strand.
TGGCCGCTGTCTCCGGCACGGGGCGCCCAACCTGTGAGCCGACCCGAACACTCGCTCACCGTTGCCCACAACCGGCGAACAGGCCGCCTCGGCGGGCGAGAACATCGCTCCCGCCGATACCGGTCGCCAGTGAGGCCGAAACGACGAGATGAACCGGCACGTCCTGCCCGCCGCTGGCACTGTGTACTCATGTCAACGGGCGTCCGGCTGACCCTCGCCGGCTTGAGCCTCGTCGTGGCGGCGATCGTGGTCGGGACCATGATCATTCCGACCCATGTCACCTTTGGTGCCGGCTCCCTGCGCTGCGGCACGGTACTCAGGCCAGAGCGAAACAGCGAGGTGGCTCCGCTGTGCGATCGGGTCGCCCAGAACCATCTTCGAGCCGTACTCGTCATCGGAGCAGTCCTGGCAGCCATTGCCCTCGCTCCCTTGGTTGTCGCATCGAGGCGTCCCGGACGGCACGTCGCACTCGCTGTCGGCTGGGCAGTGACCATGGTGCTCGCCACGATCGTCGCTGTCGCCGTCATGGGATGGGTTGTCGAGTACGCCCCAGACAGCATCTTCTTCGATCTCTGACCGACCATCCGATCACACGCACGGCGAGTGCCTCGTCGCCCTCCTCATGGACGCTGTCGGTAGGTCGACCGGTATCATTCGGAACGGCGTTACCGTCCAGGGGACACCGAGCGGGCACCTGATGACAAGCGGCACGTACTTCTCGTGTCACTCCCGGTACCCTGCGGGTAGGTGCCTTCCACTCGCAATTCCATTGAAGATGCAGAGCCGACGTGGGTCAGCGTCGAGGATGCCGCCAAGTTCGCTGGGGTTAGTCGGTCCACGGTGACGAGGTTGTGCACTGTCCACGGGATTCCGGTCCAGGAGAACGGGGAGCGCAGGCGCGTCACTAGAGCGCATCTTGTTCGTCACCACCGGCAAGGACCTCCAAGCCTTACGTCAGCGCCTCACCAAAGCGGCAGCCCTCGCGGACGCTCCGCCCGCGGTACGGGAATGGGCCGACTCGCTCCTCCGCTGATCGAGCGCTCGATCGCGGCGGAGCAGCGGGCGGTCCTCGCGGAAGCGAAGCTGGCTCTCCTTGGAGCTACCGGCGACTGATCGGCCGACGCTGCGTCCAAGGAAGAACGGCACGTATGCCCAGAACCTATTGCGGTCGTCTCCTAAAGGAGTCATCGAGCGAGCCGATCGGCGCGCCGGCTGACCTATCGCGTGAACACACCCCAGGATGCCTTGCCGCGCCACATCTCAGGCTCCATCGGATGGTCACCATGCGATGGACATACGGGCCAAGGGTCGGTCCAGTCGTCGGGCCAGAGGTTGTAGGCGATATTCCAGGCGATCGACACAATTGCCTTCTGGCGATCGACATCGTATGTCGGCGCCTCGACGAATCCGACGGATTCGAATGTCGCCATCGCATCGAAGGTCCGATACCACCATTCTCCGTCCTCGGCGACCCATTCGATATGGAAGTCAGGATGCGCGAGTCGCAGGTCGTGCTCCACCGGCGCCGACAGCATCTCAAGCACCGCCCGCTCGTCGGCCTCCGTCACTCCACCATCCTCGCCCACGCATCTTGAGGGGTGTGCAGGATTGCCGGCTCGGGGGAGCGGCGACCGGACTTCGGCGCCGGAGGTCTCCCGAGCGATAATGGCCGCCGTCGTCGTTACGGTTCGGCCCAGCCGAGTGGCCGTGCGGGAGGTACCGGCACTTCCTGGTCATCCCGGGCACCAGCGAGCGGTCCTGACCCGTCGGCGGCAGAGACCCGAAATGGGCCGCGTTATATGCGCCTCCGCCTCGACCAACCTCGTACGACAAGGCGGCATCACGCGACAATCGTGTGGCGCTCGGTCACGCGCCGTAACGTGTCACGCGGGTAGGTGCGATCGGGCGACGGTGCCGAGGCGCATGAGGGTCCTTGACGAGGGCGGCGGTGCGGTCGCGGTGCGCGGGGATGACGAAGGCGCAGAGCATGCGAGCAACCTGACGACGCAGGACCCGCACCGCGCCTGAGCGGCAGGAGGACAGACCTCCTGCCGCTCAGTCAGAGCTAATCGGTCACGGTTCGATGTGATTCTGGCTGAACACCGCGTTCGCCCAAACCTTCGAGCTCGGCGAGAGCTTGCTCAGGTAGAGGCTCCGGAGGGTCTTGATGTCGTTGATCGGGTTCGTCTCCTCGTCGAACTGGACGGGCTCCTCGAGGTAGAGCCTGACGATGCCGCCGAAACCCGCCGCGCCCAGCGTGTCGTCCCCATCGACGTGCTTGTCGTGGAGGTCCCACAAGGCTGCCGCTACCCAAACCTCGGACGTCGCCCCGAACTCGACCAGGCACGGAGAAGGCGATTCGATGTCGATCCCGTCATCCCCCGGGTAGGGAGCGGAGAAACGGTCGGGGGTGTGGGACCACACTGCGAAGAAGATGGCGAAGCCTTCCGAGTACGCCAACGGAGTGTCGACGTGGCAACTGTCCAAGTGGTGAGTTCCTCCGGGCCCGCGGCCCTTGTACTGCGCCGAGATGGAATGGGCAAGCTCGTGCTGGACCGTGACGCGGTTGACGTGCTCATAGACGAAGCCGAGGTAGATCGGACGGTCCGCACCGTGGCTGTAGCAGGACCAGACCTCGTACTTGGTGCCGCAGTCATACGTCGTGTTCGGGTAGAGGATCCGATGAGGGCCGGGCTCGGTTCTCTCGACCTTGACCCCGAAGGCCTCGGCGGTCGTGAGCGCCTCCATCGACCACCGCATGATGTCGCCGACGGCGTAGATGTAGTTGGGGTCGTCACCCTCGAAGTTGGCGCTTCCGGTGTCCATCGCCTTCGTCTTGATCACGACGCCGGGTTCTCCGACCCAGGGCGTGACATCGGGGGACGGGTAGATGCCGGGTTGGGGAGGGTTGGTCATGCCCCAGAAGGTACCGACGTAGTAGGGACCGTAGTAAGACTCCCGGGTGTCGATCAGCTCGACGAGGCGGTTCGCGGACTCGTACGCATAGAGGAGTTCGCGTCCCATCTCGCTGATTGTTGGGCAGAACTGCCACTCGCCGAAGCTGTCGAGCTCCTCCACGTGGGCCTCGACAAACACAGAGTCAGCGTTTCTGACCCACACCCGAGCCCTCCAGCCGAAGCTCGGCAGCCACTGGCCGGTCGTCGCCTTGTACACGAACTTGGATCCGATGCAGCCGTCGGAAACAGGGCGCACGCGGTCGAAGGGGGTGGGCGGCGGAGGTGGGACGCTGTCGAGTCCGCCAGGACCCGTGGGCCGGGAATGCGGGGTGGACGCGATCTCACCGGGGCCGGACGGTGGGCTCCACGGCGCCCTGATGTCCTGCAGTTCCTTCGTGGGGTCGTACGGAGGGTCGACTCCAGGGTCGATATCGGCGCCTAGGTCCTGCGTTCCCTCGAGCCCGCCCCGGCGGCCCAACTCGAGCAGTTCGTCAATGGTCACGCGCCGGGCCCCGGAGAGGTCCTGGTAGGGTCCGGGATACGCGTCGTCGGAACTCGGGAGTCCTCGTGCGGGCGGTGCGACCGGCCGCGACTCGGTCGTAGAGCGGGACTGCGGACCGTCGGCCATGGCGGGAGCGGGGCGAAACCACCGGCCAGGGTGGCGGCGGCCACGGCGGTGGCGGCAAGGGAACGGACCGAGCGGGTGAGCGATGAGCGCAACATGGCTTCCTCCTCTTTCAGTCAGACGCACGGTGCGCCGACGAAATGAGCAGACCACGTAGGGCCGATCCCGTCTTGAGTACCCGTTGCTCTATTTGCGCCGACGAGTACCCAGAAGTGGGTGCCGGGGGGACGGATGCATCGCCCAGGACCGCCGGGCGACTGCCTCTCCGACCCGCGGACGGCGCTGGCTTGAGTGCTTCGGTCGTGCCGCGTCGCCCGGTTCAGATGGAGTCCCGGGCTGGATAATCGCTGGTCAGACGACAATTCGCGCGCCGAGCAAATGAATTGTTGCAGCCGATGCAACTCCTTGCCTTCACCGACGAATAATGCCGGATACCGGATACCAGCCGAGCCGGCCAGACCGAGCGGTATCACCCGTCCCGGCCGTCAGATGGCGTCCTGGTCCGCAGGCGACCGTTACCGACCCAGGTCCATACCGCGTTCCAGAGTCGGAGGGGGTCGATACCGGCTGAGCGGTCCTTCCCGGCCCAGCGGGCGGTCGCCGGCCAGTCGTGCCCGGGCGAGGCCGGCGTCGAGGCGCTCGATCTCCGTCGTCATCTGCTCGATTCGTCGCACCGCCTCGGGATGCCGCTCGTCCCAGGCTCGCCGGTTCTCCTGCTGGTCGCGCAGACCGCCGATGTGGCGATCGAGCTTCTGCTCGGTCTCACGGAGCCGGGTGCGCTCGGGCCGGACGAGGGACTGGACGTCGGTTGTTGCGGCGGCATGCCGCTGGCGCCACCCCTCCAGTTCGCCTCGCCAGTCTCGACGGTCCTTGCGGGTGCCACTCCTGTTCTTCAGGTTGCGCTCCAGCCGCTGCATGTTGGCGTCGATTCGCTGCAGCTCCCGCATCGCTTCGGCGACCGGCGTCCCCCGATACCGGCCGGCGCCGTTGGCAAGGTCCTGACGCTGGCGCTCCAGACGGCTGCGCTCGCGTTCGGCGGCTTGGAGCTCTGCTGCCGGGTCGGGCGGCATCACGGCGGAGATGGCGGCGACCTCGGCGGCCAGGCGGGCCCGGCGCAGCGCCGACCGCATGGGCAGGGCCACCCGGTTCTGGTTCTCCACCGCCCTGGCGTTGCTCACCGGCGTCCCCGAGTCGATGGCCCACGCCGGCCGGCGTTCGGCCGACCAGTCCCGGCTGAGGTCCTCCACGGCCTGCTCCACGTCGTCGGCGACCACGTAGACGGTGGAACGGTCTTTGGCCCTGCTCATCTTCACATAGGCCAGCTCCCGCCCTCCGCCGTCCTCCAGAGCGTGGGCCCGCTCCACAGTTGCGCCCTGGCTGCGGTGGACGGTGACGGCATAGCCGTGGGCCAGTCGGTCGGCGCCGATCTCCTTCTCCTTGAGGATGTGGAGCTCGTGGCCGTCGTCGGTGCGCATCGTGAGTGTCTTGGCCTTGGGGTCGACGGTGACGACGATCCCGGTCTCCGATGTCACCACCTTGCCGCCGGCGCCGGGGGCCAGGGTCACCACCCGGTCGCCGGCGGCGTAGACGGCGCCGCCGGGGGCGACCAGCTCGGGGCCGTGGAGCCGGCCCTGCTCCCGCCATGCATCTCGGGCCCGGTGGTTCAGCTCGGCGACGTCGGCCCGTCGCCACGCGTACATTGCCGTCTCGTGGCCGTCGGCGACATCGCCGGCCCAGCCGGCGACCACGGCGTCGATGGCCTTGCTGTGATCGCGCGCCACCACGATGCGGCCGTTGCGCGCGTACCAGGCAGCAGCCTTGGCAACATCGCCGTCACGCAGGTCGGCCAGTGCCGCGCGTTCGGCAACGTTGCGCTGGCGGACGTTGTCGGCCAGGACGTGCACGCCGGCGCCGTAGCGGTTCACCAGGGACTCGAAGCCGCCGCCGGGGCCGACGGCGCCCAGCTGGCGGTGGTCGCCGACCAGCACGACCTTGGCTCGGGCCGATGCAGCAGCCGACAGCACCGCCAGCAGGGCCCGGTCCTCGCTCATGGCCGCCTCGTCGAGGATGACGACGTGGCGGTCGGTGAGAGTCAGCTGGCCGTGGTCGAGGCGCCAGGTGAGTGAGGCCAGCGTCCGGGACTCCTCGATGCCGGCCTGGCGCCGCAGCGTTCTCGCCGCCTGGCCCGAGGTCGAGGTGCCGATGACGGTGAAGCCCTCGGACTCGAAGGCGTCGCGCACGGCGGCCAGGGCGGTGGTCTTGCCCGAGCCGCCCACGCCCACCACCAGCTCGGTGCCCCGGCCGGAGGTGGTGATGCCCATGACCGCTCCCCGCTGGCCCAGGGTGAGGGACGTGCCCAGCTCCTGTTCCCTACGGGCCAGGGCCAGGCGGGCGGCGAACTCGTCGACGGCCGGGGCGTTGGTGCGGCGGACCTCGATGTCGACGGCGGCAGCGATGGAGGACTCCGTGGCGATGGTGGTGGCGGTGGCGTAGGCCCGTCCCCGGGCGAAGGCGGTGGGCAGCAGGGGCACAGTCTCCGGATCGGCCAGGGTGCGGGAGACGACACGGGGCAGCTCGGCGGGCTCCAGGCCGAACAGCGCCGGCGCCACCGCCACCACCACGTCGCGACGGGAGAACACCTTGCGGGTGGCCAGGGGCCCGTCGGCGGCCAACGCCTTGGCGACCACCTCCCGCTCTTGGGCGGCGGTCAGGACGCTGCGCCGGCGGGGGGTCCGAGCCTCCGCGACGGAGCGGTCCAGCCGCTCCACGGGCCATCCCACCGACTCCAGCTCCGCCTGCCAGCGCGGAACCAGCTCACCCACGGGCACCTGACGCTTGGCCGCCCGGATGTCGCGGGCGATGATCCCTTTGGCCCGGTAGCTGTCATAGCCCCGGCGCTGCGCTTCGGCGGCGATCTCCGCCGTCCGCTTGGAGTGGACCTCCATGACCTCGGCCGGGATGCCGGCGATGGCCCAGTGGCCCAGGCGGCCCGAAGGGCCGTCGTCACGTTCGATGCCGTAGCCCAGGTTCACCGCCTCCCGGGCCGCGGCCACCCGGCCGAACATGGTGGCGGCGTGGACGTGCTCCCGCCACAGCGATGTGGTGGCCGCCTTCCACCCGCCCTTCTCATCGGCCATGCGTACGACGTTGGCCAGCAGCACGTGGTCATGGGGGGCGGGGTCGCCGGCCCGGGAGGTGGCGTGGCGGGTCACTGCGTAGATCAGGCCCTCGGTCGGGCTGGACATGCAGGCCCGGCCCCGCCGGCCGCCCTGGTGGGCGGTCAGGGCGTCGAGGTAGGCCAGGGTGGCGTCCCGCTCGGCGTCCATGATCTTGTGCATGTGCTCGGCCCGGCCGATCACCCCGAGCTCGGCCACGGACTTGCGGGCGGCGATCACCAGCTCCATGCCGGGGCGGCGGGTGGAGACCAGCCGCTCGCCGGTGGTGGGATCGACGGCGCCCCCGGGGCCGTCGATGGCTTCGTACTGGGCGTCGGTGACGTTGCCGACCAGGCCCAGGTCCCGGGCGCCGGCGCCGCCCCAGACCAGCGGCGTCTCGCCCCGGGAGGCGTAATAGGCCAGGGCCTGGCCGGGGTGGTCGTCGGAGCGGTTGAGGACGGTGGAGCGGTGGTAGTCGACCGAGCCGGTGCCCATCATCCGCATCCACGCCACCGCCAGCTCCCAACGGAACGTTGGAACCGTGTTGAGGCTCCCTTGTCCTACTACTGGCGCGATTTGCAGCAGAACGCGACGGATGCGGTGGCGCAGGGCGTCACGGCGATTCTGTCGCGGCAGCACGGATCGCGCGCCAGTAGTACGGCTGAACGGGATCGTCCCGGACGAAGGGAGCGTGATCGGGAATGCCTCGGAACGAACGGGTCGCTCGCCGAATGCTGACGACGGAGGAGGCGGCCGCCTACCTCGGCACGTCGGAGCGCCACGTGCGCCGGCTGGTGTCCGACCACGAGCTCAGCCGCTACAAAGTCGGCGGCCGGAACCGCTTCGCCGACGTCGACCTCGATGCCTGGCTCGACAGCCGGCGGGTCGAGGGGGCTCGCCGACCGGACGTGCGATCGGTGCGGCTCAGGACGCCCGGGAGCACCGGTCGAGGGGTACGGCGCCCACTGCGGTAGCGCGCCGTGGGCTGGGCATCCCGTCTCACCCCCTCCGTACGCTTGCCGGAGGCGCCGACAAAAGGTAGGTGGCAATGAGTCACGTGCGGAGAACGACGAGCGGTCGTTGGGAGGCTCGCTACAGAGGCCCAGACGAACGCGAGCACAGCAAGCGCTTCCCGACGAAGCGGGACGCTCAGCGCTTCCTGGATCGCATCGGTCACGAGCGTCAACGGGGCGAGTGGCGAGACCCCGGCGGCGCCCGTGTGAGGCTCGACGAGTGGGTTGACGAATGGTGGGCGACGACCGTCAACCTGCGCGCATCGTCGCGGGCGCGGGACGACTCATACCTGAGGAACCACGTGTTGCCGGCCTTCGGCACTGTCACGCTCGGACGCATCACCCAGCTCGACGTCCGCGCTTGGGTGGCCGAGCTGACTGCCTCAAAGTTGGCGCCAGCCACCGTGCACAAGGCGTACCAGACACTCTCCAAGGTGCTGCGGGCTGCCGTCGACGGCGGGCTGATCGCTCAGTCACCCTGCCGCAGCGTCCCACTGCCCCGGATCGAGCAGGAGGAGATGCGCTTTCTCACGCCGGCGGAAATCGCTGCGCTTGCGGCCGTCATGACCGAGCGATACCGGGCGATGGTCCTCTTCGACGCGTACTGCGGGCTCCGTCTCGGCGAGCTGGCCGGGCTCCGGAGGGGTCGCGTCGACCTCCTCCGCCGCCAGGTGCGCGTGATCGAGACGGCGGTTGAGGTGAAGGGCGAGCTGCTGTTCGACGCGCCGAAGACCAGGGCGGGCAATCGCACGGTGCCGATCCCACCCTCTGTCGCCGACCGCTTGGCGGAACACCTTGCGCAGTTCTCGGAGCCGGGCCCGGACGGGCTCGTGTTCCCCGGGAGCGGCGGCGGCGCCCTGCGGGCGAACGCCTGGCGCTACCGGCACTGGCTGCCGGCGATCAGGGCTGCCGGCCTCGACCCGCTGCGCCCGCACGACCTCCGCCACACCGCTGTGTCGCTGTGGATCTCAGCCGGCGCCAGCCCGAAGCAGATCGCGACTTGGGCCGGGCACACCTCCGTGGCGGTCGTCCTGGACCGGTACGGGCACCTCTTGCCGGGTCACGAGGAGTCGGTCCTGGCGGCCCTCGACGCCCTCGCAACAAGTCCCCCAACGCCCGCCGCCGACCTCTTTTCGCTACCCCTGCCGAAAAATTTCGCGGGTTTTTCGCGGGGCGTTTCGGGGATTCAGGCCTCCGCCAGCGGGGCACACCCCCTTTGACCTGCGCTTTTACCGTGGGCGATGAGGGTTTTGATCCCCCGACCTCTGCCGTGTGAAGGCAGCGCTCTGCCGCTGAGCTAATCGCCCGGGTGACTGGGTTGCCGGCCCCACGATAGTGCAGGCTCGGGCGCCCGGAGAGGGGCCCGGAAGGTGGCCGTAAGCCCGGCGGGATGCCGTGCGGGGTCCACCACCAGGTGAAGGCCGGACACCAGGATGCCCCGATGGGAGCCGGCCAGGCTTGCCAGTGGATCGTCGGCGGGGACCTGGACCTCCACCCGGCTGAGGCGCCCCCGGCCCCACATGCGGCCGGGGACGACGACCATGCCGTCGGCCCGGCGTTGGAGCGCTCGCATAGGGAACACGACGGGGACGGCCGGCTTCGAGGGGACGGCCCGGATGGAGATGGCGCGCTGCTCCCAGTGAAAGATCCGTTCCTCGTCTCGGGACTCCCAACTAAGCGTTCCCAGCTCCTTGGGGAAGCCCCAGTTGACCCGTCCGCCGGCTCGGGAATCGGTGGAGTCCACGACCATGGTCGTGATGCACAGGCCGGGGCGGGCGCCGAGACGGGCGGGCTCCCCCACCGCGAACTCAAGGTAGGGGCCGACGGGCGATTGATCGAAGCGGGCGGCCGTCAGCCAGCAAGGCCCGGGAAGGGGATGGAGGTCGCCCGGAAGGTCGGACCGACCGCCCGGACCACGAGCCCAGGCCACGATGCACTCCCCGGTGAGGGACCAGGGCGCGTGCGGAGACGTCACGACCACTGATCAGCACGCCGGCTGTCCATGGACCCGACGCTACCGGCGCCCGGTGCCGACCGGGCAACGGGCTTGCCTCGAATGGCAGATATCGGTCCCGTTTGGTGAAATCGAACCTCATGCGCATCGGCATCGTGGCGACACCCTGGGCCCCCATCCCTCCGCCTCTCTACGGCGGCATCGAACAGGCGATCGACGGACTGGCTCGAGGCTTCGCCGCCGCCGGTCACGAGGTCCTCATGTTCACCACCGGCGACTCCACGTCGGACGTACCCCGGAAGTGGCTTTTGAAGCTGTCCGAGGGCTACCGGATCGGCTACACGGTGCCCGAACTACGCCACGTGATGGCGGCCTACGACGAGATGTCGGGCTTCGACGTGATCCACGACCACACCGTCCTCGGCCCGGTCTACGCCGCCGACCACTTCCCCGATCTGCCCGTCGTCACCACCATCCACGGCCCCTTCAACGAGGAACTGACCGACATCTACCGCCGCATCGCCGACCGGGTGCCCATCATCGCCATCTCCCAGGCGCAGCGGGCCGTCGTCCCCGACCTCGCCGTGGCCCGTGTGATCCATCACGGGATGGATGCATCGGCCTTTCCCGTGGGCGACGGCGCCGGCGACTACTGCCTCTTCCTGGGCCGGATGAACGTGGACAAAGGCGCCCAGCGGGCGGTGACCGCCGCACTGGAGGCGGGAGTTCCCCTGGTGATGGCGGGGAAGTGCCGAGAGCCCTGGGAGCACCAGTTCTTCGACAAGGAGATCGCCCCGCATCTCTCGGACAGCGTCCGGTACGTGGGCGAGGTCCCCCACGAGGAGAAGGTGGCCCTCCTGGCCGGCGCCCGCTGCACGCTCTTCCCCATCCGCTGGAACGAGCCCTTTGGCCTGGTCATGCTCGAGTCGCTGGCGTGCGGCACCCCCGTGCTGGCCTTCCCGGAGGGGGCCGTTCCCGAAGTGATCGAGGAAGGGAAAACCGGCTTCATCTGCGAGAACGAGTCGGCCATGGCCACCGCCATCGGCAAGGCGGCCAGCCTGGACCGCACCGCCTGCCGCGCCGCGGTCGAGGGCTACTTTTCCATCGAACGGTGCGTGAAAGAGCACCTCGAGCTGTTCGAGGAACTGATCAAGCGCTGACGCCGGTCGGGGGCGAGCCGGGCGGGCGCTCGGTCACCTCCCGCGGGAGGAGCCCGTCACGCCGGAGCCTGCCGCCGATCCGGGCTCGGAGCTCCCGGGCCACACGAGCTTTGTCACCCGGCCGAGCCTTGACCGCGACCCGGATGGTGAAGCCTTCGGTCAGGGCCGTCTCGACTCCGAGCACCTCCGGCTCCTCGAGCAAGGCCTCGGCCCAGTCCTCCTCTTCGGAGATGCCGGACACCTCGTCCCGGATGGCGGTCAACGCCGCGGTCACGTCGGCGCTCGGTGCGATGGGCACGTCGACCACCGCCCTCGTCCACTCCTTGGCCGCGTTGCCGACCTTGCGGATCTCCCCGTTGGGCACGAACCACACCGTCCCGTCGAAGGCCCGCAGGCGGGTGATGCGAAGGTTGACCTCCTCCACCGTCCCGGTCACGTCCAGGACGGTGATGACGTCGCCCACGCCGAACTGGTCCTCGGCGAGGACGAAGAAACCGGAGAGGAAGTCGCGTACCAGACTTTGGGCGCCGAAGCCTACGGCCACGCCCACGATGCTGGCCCCGGCCAGGAGGGGCCCGAGGTTGATGCCCAGCTTGTCGATGATGACCAGGACGGCAACCGTCCACACGAAGATGCGAATGAGGCTGGCCACAACCCCGGCGAGGGTCTCCGCTCGGGTCGTGGACTGAGGCGAGACCAGGCCTCGCACCGACCGGGACACCAGCCTCTGCACCGACCGGCTGGCGACACGGGCGCCCACGCGGCTGACGACCTTGGCTGCGATGAGGATGAGAAGGATCTCGAGCGGCCGCTGGATGAGCAGATGGGCGGTTTCCGCGGCAAAGTCGGACAGACCCAGCTTGGTCAGAAGCCGATACAGGTAGTCGGATTCACCGGCGGGCACGTCGCTAGTCTCGCCGGACGGCCCGGGTCGATGCGTCGACCCCCCGGCGCCTGACGGAGCTAGAGGTACGAGGCGGGGTTGACAGGGGTGCCGTCGATCCGCACTTCGTAGTGCAGGTGGGGCCCGGTGCAGGAGCCGGTGCAACCCACCCGGCCGATCACCTGACCCCGGCTGACCTGCTGTCCTGGGTCCACGAGCATCTGGCTCTGGTGGGCGTAGAGGGTGGCGAGGGGACCGCCGTGCTCGATGATCACGGCTTGGCCGTACCCGCCCAGCCAGCCGGCGCTGCCCACCACCCCGTCGGCGGCAGCCCGGATCGGCTCCCCCGTGCCCCCCGCCAGGTCGACGCCCGTGTGCACCCGAACGTCGCCGTAGATGGGGTGGACCCGGGGCCCGAAGGTGGAGACGACGGCCGCGCCCGGGATCGGCGCGGTCAACCGCCCGCCCGACGCCGAGCTCGACTGCGAGCCCTCCCGCTGCCGGAGGCTCTCGGCCACCGCGTCGGACTGGCGCTGCAGAGCGAGCACCGGGGCGTCGAACTCCGCCTTCCGGGCCAGCACCTCTTGCAGCAGGTCGTTCCGGACTTCGATCTCCCGCTCCACCTCGTGGCGGACCTCGTCCTGGGTGTCGCGCTCCCCCTGGAGCTCGGCCCGGCGCTCGTCCACCACGTCACGCTCGGCTTCGGCCTTCGAGCGGACGGCCTTCAGCTCGTCGAGCTGGTCGGCGATCCGGTCCTGGAGGCCCTCGTACTGGGAGATGACGTCGGCTTGGGTGCTGGTCACGATGCGCATGTACGACCGCTTGGTGGACAAATCCCCGACGCTGTCGACCCGGAGCAGTATCTCGGCCACGCGTACGGCGTCCCCCTGGCCCGTGTAGGCGGCGATGGCCTGGTTCCGCAGTGCCCGGCCTGCCGCGTCGAGCAGGTCTCGGGTCTTGTCCAGCTCGACTTCCGCCCCTCGCTGGCGGGCGGCCGCCGCCCGAAATCGGGACTCGGCGACCCGCAGCTCGGCCCGCACCTCCTCGATCTGGCCGTCCAGCTCCCCGATCTTGTCGTCGAGCTCGTCCCGGCGAGCGGTGGACTCCTCGATCTGCTCCAGCAGCCGAGCCTCATCGGGTGTGCCCTCGTCGGCCCAGACCGCGGCTGGGCCGGTCCCCGGCGGCCCGCCCGTGAGCACCAGGGCCAGGAGCCCGGCGGCCATGAGGGCGAGCCCCCTCCGGTTTCTCACATCAGCCACTTCAGCCACGGTAGCAACAGGAGCCCCAGAGGGAAACCGGTGGTCTCGGGGAGGCGGAAGGCCGGTGGCGGATGTAACCCCTTTGCCCGAACAGCGGTCCTGCTAGGAAGATGCGGGAATGATTCGAAATGCCCTGGCCGGCCGTCGCGTCGCCATCACCGGTGCGACCGGCTTCCTCGGCACCGCTCTGGTGGAGCGCCTACTACGGGCGGTTCCCGACTGCGAGCTCCTGCTCGTCCTGCGGCCCGGCCGTCGCGCCACCCCCGCTGACCGCGCCCGGCGGGAGATCTTCGGCAACGACGCCCTCCGGGGGCTGCGGGCCGAGCTCGGTGACCGGTTCGACGAGGAGATCGCCCGACGGGTGCGGGTGGTGGGGGGAGATGTCTCCGTCGACGGCCTGAGCCTCGACCACGAGGGCCTGGCCCTGTTCACGGCGTGCCACACGGTCCTGCACTCGGCCGCCCAGGTGAGCTTCGACGCCCCCATCGACCAAGCGGTCGAGACCAACCTCCTGGGACCGGTGCGGGTGCTGGAGGTGCTCAACCAGGCCGGCGTCACCCCTCACGTGGTCACGGTGTCCACTGCGTACGTCGCCGGAAGCCGCCGAGGTCGGGCGCCCGAGGCCCCCCTGTCCGAGACTCCGTTCTCCACCGAGGTGGCCTGGCGGGGTGAGGTCGCCGCCGCCCGGCGCGCCCGCGCCGACGCCGAGGCCGAGAGCCGGCGGCCCGAGCTGCTCAGCCGGTTCACCAAGGCAGCCCGCTCCGAGCTGGGCGCGGCCGGGCCTCCCCTTCTCGCGGCCAAGGCCGAGCGGCTGCGCGAGCAGTGGGTGGCCGACAGGCTGGTCGAGGCCGGTCGGGCCCGGGCCAAGGCTCTGGGTTGGCCCGACGCCTACGCCTACACCAAGGCCCTGGCCGAGAGGGCGGTGCAGGAGGTCAAGGGGCCGGTGCCGGTGACGGTGGTGCGGCCGTCCATCATCGAGTCGGCAGCGGACGACCCTCACCCGGGCTGGATCCGGGGCTTCCGCATGGCCGAGCCGGTGATCATCTCCTACGGGCGGGGGCTCCTGAAGGACTTCCCCGGCATCCCCGAGAGCGTGGTCGACGTCATCCCCGTCGACTTCGTGGTGGCGGCCATCCTGGCCGTGGCCGCCATCGGGCCCGAGCCGGGGGCGCCCGTCTACCAGGTCGCCACCGGCTCACGGAACCCGCTTCGGTACGACGAGCTGGTCGAGCTGGTGCGCGACTACTTCCGTGAGCACCCCCTGTACGACAGCCACGGGCAGCCCATCGTCACTCCCGAGTGGTCCTTCGGAGGTCGGGGCAAGGTGCTCCGCCAGCTGGAGCGGGGCATCCAGGGTCTGAAGGCGGCTGAGCGGGCCCTCACGACCCTTCCCATCCGCGGCGAGCGGGCGGAGATCAGCGGCCAGATCGAGGAGCGGCGGACCCAGGCCGAACGGGCCCTGGACTACGTCAAGCTCTACGGGGCCTACGCCGAGACCGAGGCGATCTTCGACGACACCCGGCTGCGGACCCTGTGGGAGAGCCTGGACGACGAAGACCGGACGACGTTCCCGTTCGACACCAACGCCATCAACTGGCGGCACTACGTCCAGGTCGTCCACCTCCCCACCGTCGTGCGCCAGGCCCGGGTGCGCACCACCGGCGGACCGCGTGAAGGGCTCAGCAGGCGCGACCGCAGCCGCAAGGCGGTCCTCTCCCCCGACCGCCACTTCGCCGCCTTCGACCTGGAGAACACGCTCATTGCATCCAACGTCGTGGACTCCTACGCCTGGCTGGCCACCCGCCGCATGCCCAAGGAGCAGCGGGCCCGGTTCGTAGCCCGGATGCTCAGGGACGGGCCCGGCTTGTGGTCGCTGGACCGCCGCGACCGGGGGGACTTCCTCCGTCACTTCTACCGGCGGTACGAGGGTGCGTCGGTGGACAGGCTGAGGGCCGACTCCTGGGAGCTTTTCAGCTACCTCTTGCTCACCAAGTCCTTCCCCGCCGGGTTCCGCCGCGTGCGGGAGCACCGCCGGGCGGGCACCCGGACCGTGCTCATCACCGGCGCGCTGGACTTCGTCATCGAGCCGTTGCGGCCTCTGTTCGACGACGTCGTGTGCGCCCGCATGGACGAGCGCGACGGCATCCTCACCGGCGAGCTCCTCGACATCCCGCCCACCGGGGAAGCCCGCGCCCTCCTGATGTCCGCTTACGCCGACGCCGAGGGCCTGTCCATGTCCGAATCGGTGGCCTACGCCGACTCGGCCAGCGACCTGCCCATGCTGGAGGCGGTCGGGTTCCCGGTGGCGGTCAATGCCGAGCCCAAGCTGGCCGCCATCGCCCGCAAGCGCGGGTGGCACGTCGAGCAGTGGACCCGGGCCCCGGGCGCTCCCCGGCCGCCCCTGCCGCTCGCGCCCCGGCCGGCGGACCCCCGCGGTCGGCTTCGGATCGAAGCCGCGTCCTCGTGAGGGCCCTGCTCTTCGAGCGTTCACTGCCGCGCTACGCCGCCGCCCGCGTGGCCGGCTCCCTCGTCGCTGGGCTGGGGGCGAGGGTGGGACCGCTGAGCCTGACGGAGGTCGACGAGCCCGACCTTCCCGGCCCGGGCTGGCACCGGGTCCGTCCCCGCCTGGCCGGCATCTGCGGTTCGGACCTGTCGACCATCGACGGCCGGTCGTCGGCCTACTTCGGGCCCATCGTGTCCTTCCCCTTCGTGCCCGGCCACGAGGTCGTGGGTGACGTGGACGGTGGTAGGGGCCCCGCGGGCCCGGGCGCAGCCCGCCGGGTGGTCATCGAGCCGGTCCTGGGCTGCGCCGCCCGAGGGATCGCCCCGCCCTGTCGCGGCTGCGCCCAGGGGCGGAGCGACTATTGCGAGCGCGTCGCCTTCGGGCACCTCGAGCCCGGTCTCCAGACCGGCTACTGCTCGGACACGGGTGGCGGCTGGTCGACCGGCCTGGTGGCCCACGAGAGCCAGCTGCACGCGGTTCCGGATGCCCTCTCGGACGAGGCGGCCGTAATGGTCGAGCCCGCGGCCTGTGCCATCCACGGCGTTCTCGGCCTCGGCGGGACGGTGTTGGTCCTGGGCGCCGGCACCCTCGGCCTGTGCGCCGTGGCCGCTCTGCGGCGCTTCGCCACCCCCGCCACCATCCTCGCCGTGGCGAAGCATCCCGAGCAGCGCCAGCTGGCATCGAGTATGGGCGCCGACCTCGTGGTCGGGCCGGACGAGGCCCGGCGGGCCGTGCGGCGGGCGACGGGTGCTCTGCGCGTGGGTGCGTCGCTCTCGGGCGGGGCGGACGTGGTCGTGGATTGCGTGGGAAGCGAGGCCTCCCTGGCCGAGGACCTCGCCGTCGTCCGCCCGGGCGGGCTGATCGTCCTCCTGGGGATGCCGTCGACGATATCGGTCGACCTGACGCCCCTCTGGCAACGACAGGTCACCCTCCGCGGCTCCTACGCCTACGGAACCGAGCAGGTCAACGGGGGTGTGCGCACGTTCGACCTCGCCTTCGAGCTGGTCGCGGAGGCCGGGCTGGACCGCCTCGTCTCGGCCTCCTACCCGCTCGACCGCTACCGTGAGGCCATCGACCACGCTGCCAACGCCGGCCGCCGGGGTGCGGTCAAAGTGGTCTTCGACCTGCGAGGAGAGAAACGCCGTTGACGACGCCCGCCCGCGGCCACGGCCACCGAGGCCACACCCGCCCCGGGTTCGTGCTGGAGGTCGACCGGTCGACCCCGCCGATCCTGTTCCACTCGGGTGAGGGTTTCAACCTGGAGCGGCTGCCCTCCGGAAGCCGGGTGGTCTACCCGAACGAGCCCCTCGCCGCCCTGGAAGATCCCGATGCCGCCATCCGCCATGCCCTCTTGAATCCGCTCGGCGACTCGGATCCCCTCCCCGCCCTCCTCCGGCCGGGCATGCGCCTGACCATCGCCTTCGACGACCTCTCGCTCCCGCTCCCGCCCATGCGCCAGCCGGACAACCGTCAGCGGGTGATCGAAGCCGTGCTCGACCTGGCGGCCGACGCCGGGGTCGACGACGTGGTCCTGATCGCCGCTCTCGGTCTCCACCGGCGGATGACGGAAGCCGAGCTCCGTCACGCCCTCGGCGACCGTGTCTACGACGCCTTCGCACCTCAGGGCCGTCTCCAGCAGCACGACGGCGAGGATCCCGACAACCTGATCGTGATCGGGAACACGGCAGCCGGGGAGCTGGTCGAACTCAACAGGCGGGCCGCCACCAGCGACCTGCTGGTGTACGTGAACATCAACCTGGTGGCCATGGATGGCGGCCACAAGAGTCTCGGCACGGGCCTCACCACCTATCGGAGCCTGCGCCACCACCACAACGTCCACACTCTCCAGCACAGCCGCTCGGTGATGGACCAGACCCGGTCCGAGCTGCATTCCTCTAACTGGCGGATGGGGCGGCTGATGGCCGAATCCGGCATCAAGGTCTTCCAGATCGAGACCACCCTCAACACCGACACCTTCCCCAAGCCCTTCGCCTTCCTCCAGAAGCGCGAGTGGGAGTGGTCGGCCATAGACCGGGGCTCCTACCTGGCGACGAAGAAGGCGCTCGACCGCACGCCCACGTCCCTGGCCCGACCCATCTTCCAGGGCATCAAGTCCCCTCACGCCATGACCGGGGTGAACGCGGGCGAGGTCGAGGCCGTGCACGCGGCCACCACCGAGACCGTCTACCGCCAGCAACTGGTGCCGGTGGAGGGCCAGGCCGACGTCCTCACCCTGGGCCTTCCTTACATCTGCCCCTACAACGTCAACTCGGTCATGAACCCCATCCTGGTCATGTGCCTCGGCCTCGGCTACTTCTTCAACCTGTACAAGGGTCGGCCGCTGGTACGCGAGGGCGGCGTGGTCATCATGAGCCACCCCACGCCGTGGGAGTTCCACCCCGTCCACCACCCGAGCTACATCGACTTCTTCGAGCAGGTCCTCACCGAGACGACGGACCCCGCCGAGATCGAGGCCAAGTACGAGGAGGACTTCGCCACCGACCCCTGGTACATCCACCTGTACCGGACGAGCTACGCCTACCACGGCGTCCACCCGTTCTACATGTGGTACTGGGGCGCTCACGCCCTCCAGCACCTGGCCCCGAACGGGGTGATCATCGTCGGCGGCAACCCGAGAGCGGTCCGTCGCCTGGGCTTCAAGCCCGCCACCACCCTCCGCGACGCCCTGGAGATGGCCGAGGACGTGGTCGGCCGCCACCCTTCCATCACCCACCTCCACTGCCCGCCGCTGGTGATGGCGGACGTGACCTGACGGCGTCGGTCTGGTGCGCGTCCCCCGTCTCCGACCTCCCTTCCCGCTAGGGCCGCCGACCTGGCCCAAGGCGGTGGCCAGGCCTCCCGTCGAAAAGCGGACCGGCGTCCACTACGACACCTCCTGGTCCCGCCGCTACCCGGCGCGCCTGGCCCGGGCCGTCATCCTGGACGACATCCTCGGGCCGGTGGTCAAGGCGCTGGCCTCGCCCACGGTCCACGGCGCCGACCACATCGAGCACCTCGAGGCCCCCGTCATCTTCGCTGCCAACCACCACAGCCACCTCGACACGCCGCTGGTTCTCACCTCCCTTCCGGGACGGTTCCGGCACAAGGCGGTGGTGGCCGCGGCAGCCGACTACTTCTTCACCAGCCCGGCCAAGGGGATCGTCTCCGTCCTCACCATCGGCGCCATCCCCATGGAGCGCTTCCGGGTGAACCGGCGTTCGGCCGACCTGGCGGCCGATCTGATGGGCGAGGGCTGGAATCTGGTGATCTTCCCCGAAGGCGGTCGAAGCCCTGACGGTTGGGGTCGCGACTTCCGGGGCGGGGCCGCCTACCTCGCCCTTCGCTGCAATCGCCCGGTGGTTCCCATCCATGTGGAAGGAACCCGGCGGGTACTCAAGAAGGGGGCCAGGTACCCGACGCCCGTCGGGGCTCCGTTCGGGCAGGGGCGGGGCGTGCAGGTGACCATCGGCAGACCGGTGTACGGCCGGGATGGCGACGACGCCCGCCGGCTGGCGGCGCGGATCGAGGCCGAGGTCGCCGCTCTGGCCGACGAGGCGTCGTCCGACTGGTGGTCCGCCCGGCGACGAGCGGCAGCCGGCACCACTCCTGCCCTCAGCGGTCCTCCGGTCGCATCATGGCGACGGACATGGTCGCTGGATGAAGGACGGCGGAGGAGCGGTGCCCGTCCGGAGTGGCCATAGCGCTTCTGAGCGCTCAGCTCTTCGACCAGTACTCGCCCGAGCCCACGAAGAGCGCGAAGACGTACTCCTGGCGCAGGCCCTTGTCGAGCTGATCCATCCAGAACGACAATCCGGCCTCGTCGGCGGGCCGGTCGAGGTACCAGCTGTAGGCGAAGCGCACCAGGTTGTAGTGGGCAATGGGTGACGAGACGAAGGCCAGGGCCACGGTGTAGCGATCCATGCCCCGCTCGAGCTGGTCGGCCCAGTACGCCCGTCCCGCAGCGTCCGATGCCAGTCCCAGAACCTCGGAGTAGAGAGCGTCGACGTAGGCCGCCGGGTTGGAGCCGTGGCGGGCGTAGAACTCGTCACCGCCCAAGACCACCGTGGCCACGAACTCGAACGTCCATCCGTTCTCGATAGCCCAGGCGAAGCCGTCGGACTCGGCGGAGGTAGCCGGCCGCCCGAGGTAGGTCTGGTGGTACGTGCCGACCACCAACCGGCGGAACTCGACGCTGGTGGTGAGGGCGACGGCCATGCTGTTCCGTGACAGGCCGCCGGCTAGCGCGGTCACCCAGTACTCGGATTCGCCCGCCGAGGCGGAGCGGCCCAGCAGGTCGCGGTAGGCGCGTTCCACGAACCGCACCGTCTGGGTCGGGCCCGGAGGCGGAGCGACGGTCGTGGTCGTGGTCACCGGGGGGCGGGGGGTGGTCGTGGTCACCGGGGGGCGGGTGGTGGTCGTGGTGGACGGAGGCGGCGGAGCGACGGTCGTGGTCGTGGTCACCGGGGGCCGGGTGGTGGTCGTGGTCACCGGGGGCCGGGTGGTGGTCGTGGTGGACGGAGGCGGCGGAGCGACGGTCGTGGTGGTCGTGGTGGTCGTGGTCGGCGGGGGCCGGGGGGTGGTCGTCGTGGACGGCGGCGGCGGAGCGACGGTGGTGGTCGTGGTCACCGGCGGCCGGGTGGTGGTCGTCGTGGGCGGAGGCGGCGGGGCGACGACGACGTCTTGCACGGGGTCGGAGCAGATGGTGCTCGCCCGGTTGTTGTTGGCGTCACCGCTGTAGGACGTGACCCAGACGTAGGTACCGGGGGCGGTCAGGGCGACCGGATCGGAGACGTAGACGCCGTTCCCGGCCACCGCCCTGGTCGAGGTTGAAAGAGGCGTCCCTCCACACATGGGGTTGTCGGGCCCGTAGAGCTTGAACGTGATCGTTCCCGTGGGCCCGGCCGGCCCGGAGCCGTTGCCCAGGGTGGCGCTGTCGGTGGCGACGCCCGCCGGGGAGAGGGACGAGGCGGTGGCGTTGAGGGTGGGCGTCCGCTTGGCCTGGGTCGTTTCTTGGGTGGGGTCGCCGCAGGCCGTGGCCGAGGGGGCGTTGCGAGCGTCGCCGCTGTAGGAGGCGATCCACCGGTAGACGCCGGCCCGGTTGGAGCTGACGAAGTCGGAGGTGTGGTAGCCGTTGCCCGTGACCGGCTTGGTGGAGGTGAAGATGGGCGCTCCGGCACACGTCGGGTTGTCCGGGCTGAACAGGGTGAAGGTGATGGTCCCGGTCGGGTTGACGCCGTAGTACAGCGTGGCCGAGTCGTAGATGTCGGCTCCAGCGGGAAAGCCCGACGGGGAAGCCTGCCCGGTCAGGTAGGTGAACGTCGCCGCGGCGTCACCCGCATCCGCTGCGGCGGCCGGTTCTGCGTCCGCTGAGGCGACCGTGGTCGCTCCGCCGATCATCGCGAGGGCTACCAGGACACGGGCCGCAATTCGCTGCATGGACGACATGTCGGCGCGCCGAGGCGAAACCTTTACCGACAGTGGTTGAGCGGGCACGGAAAGTGGGGGGAGCCCCCCCCTGGCCGGGCGACAGAGGCTCAGCTCTTGGACCAGTACTCCCCTGATCCCACGAAGAACGCGTGCATGTACTCCACGCGAAATCCGTTGACCAGCTGGTCCGTCCAGAACGCGAGACCGGCGGCGTCGGCCGGGCGGTCGACGAACTCCGTGTAGTCCTGTTGCACGACGTGCTCCCGGGCCGCGCTCCAGTTGAAGAAGGCCTGGGCGACGGAGAGACGGGACGTACCCCGGATGAGGTGGTCCACCCAGAAGGCCCGACCCCCGGAATCGAGGACGGTCCCCACCGCGAACCGGTTGAGGGCATCGACGTAGCTCCCAGGGCTGCTCCCGTGGGTGACGTAGAACTCGTCAGTGGCGGCGATCAGGGCCGCAACCAGCTCGAAGGTCCACCCTTGGGCGATCCCGTCGCTCAGGACGTCCATCTCGCCGGTAGTCGCCGCTCGTCCGAGGAACGTCTGGTAGTAGCGGCCGACGACGAGGCGGCGGTACTCCGAGCTCGTGGTGAGTATGGAGGCCAGGTTCGTGCGGGAGAACCCACCGGCCAGGACGTCCACCCAGAAGGCCGACTCGGACCCCGTCACGGGACGGGCCAGCAGGTCGCGGTAGGCGCGGTCGATGAAGCGCACCGTCTGAGACGGGCCGGGCGGCACCATCGTGCTCGTGGTGCTCGTTGTACTCGTGGTCGTCGTGGGAGGACGGGTCGTCGTCGTGGTCGGCGGCCGGGTGGTGGTCGTGGTGGACGGGGGTGGAGTGGCGGCGCCGCTCAGGAACACGCTGTTGGCCGTGTTCCAGTGGGTCGCCAACCAACCTCCGGGCGCGGGAGCGGTGGAGAAGTAGTCGTTCTTGTTGCAGTCCAGACGGTTCTCCTGGGATGTGGAAGAGCACACCACCCGGGCCGTCACGCCCGGTCCGTCGGCGTAACACATGCGGTCGTAGTCGTCGGTGCAGTGCCCGTTCACGGTCGCGTTGGGGGAGCCGCTCTGGACCGCCCCCAAGTTGTGGACCAGCTCGTGGGCCTCCACCGAGTTCGGGGAGCCCCAGCAGCCGTTGTCGACCCGGGCCACCATCCCCTGGACGCCGGCGCGGCCGTTGTTGGGATTGTCGGCCGTCGGGCGGGCGTCGTCGTAGGCCTCGGCGATGCCGCAGTAGACGTTGGCGTCCATCCACACGAGGTACTTGCGGTCGCTGCGGTTGTAACCCTGGGCCCGCATCTCGTTGATGGTGTTGAGGAAGTTGTCGTCCCCGGTGGTGCTCAACTGCACCCGGACGACCGTCGGCTGGCAGGCGGCGTCGTGGACGAACCGGACGCGGCGGGTTCCGCCGGTCTCAGCGGCGCTCTGATTGACGATGTCGTCGACCTGGGCCGCCCACAGCTGGAAGGAAACGGCCAGGGACGGATAGCGGTCGGCCGCGTTCGCGGGCCGGGCGTACACGAGCTGAACCCGAGGTCCGGTGACCCCGTCGCCCTGGCACGGCAGGGCCTCCGCTACCAACGCCGCCTGCTCGGCGGGCACGGAGGGGACGGCCGCGGGCTGGCGAACGTCCGTGTCGGCGGAGACCGGATCAGGCCCGTGGGTGCAGGCGACGTCGCCCGACGCCAGGCGCAGCTCGAACTGCCGGCACCGCGAGCCGGCGTCGGGTCGACGCAGGCCGCCGTAGTGAAGGCCCCGCTTGGGGTCGTCAGGCGGGTTCGCATCCTGGACCGCCCGGGAGGTGACCGGTCCTCCCGGGGCGGCCCAAGCCAGCTCCGGACCGTTGAGGGCGATGACGGCCAGGAGGGCGATTGTGGCGACGGCACGCGGCGGTCGGCCGCGCTTGGAGAGAAATGTCACCCCCCTTGCTTTCGGCCGATTCGATCGAACTCTTGACCCGCAGCGCGCGCTCCGGTCGGGTGGGAGACGCCGCCGGTTCCCCGAGCGCGCCAGAGTGTCCGAACCGCTATCCTTCGCCTGCACGATCCGGGGCAGGCAGCGTCGCCTCTTCGACGAAGAAGAGCCCCGGATGTCGCTTGTTGGCCAGTTCCTCTCTTCCTTCGCGCCCGTCATTTCGAAAGGCGAGGTCGTCCGCGCTCATGAGCCACTCCCCGCTCCCTGAACTCGACGCTTGTGGCATCGGCTTCGTGGCCGACGCCGGCGGCCGGTCGTCGCGCCACATCGTCGAGGCCGCGCTCGGGGGGCTGGCCTGCGTCCGCCATCGCGGCGCCTTGGCCGCCGACGCCCGTTCCTCCGACGGGTCGGGCCTGCTCGTTCCGATCCCTCCGACCATCTTCGGCGAAGGTGCGGGGCTGGCCATGCTCTTCGTCCGAGGCGACGACCCGCGCGCCCAGGTGGAGGGGGCGGCCGAGTCCGAGGGCCTGCGGGTGGTGGATTGGCGCACGCCGCCCACCGACGAGGCCATCCTCGGCGAGGTGGCCCTCGACAGCCGCCCCCGCTTCGTCCAGGCCGTTCTGACCGCGACAAACGGGGCGGCCAAGGACTCGGTCGCCGCCGAACGGGCCGCCTTCCGGATGCGCCGCCGTATCGACGCCACGACCACCGGCACGTACGTCGCCTCCTGCTCTTTCCGCACGGTCGTGTACAAGGGCCTGGTCGTGGCCGACGCCCTGTCCGACTACTTCCTCGACCTGGCCGATGAGCGCTTCGAGGCCGCCTTCGCCGTCTTCCACCAGCGGTTTTCCACCAACACCCTGCCCACCTGGGAGCGGGCCCAGCCCTTCCGGATGCTCTGCCACAACGGCGAGATCAACGCCTTGGCCGGCAACGTCAACCGCATGCGGGCCCGGGCGCGCCTCGGAACCGAGGACGCAGGGCTGGGCGAGGAGGAGATGTTCCACCCCGTGTGCGACGCCGCCGACTCCGACTCCGGGCAGCTCGACTCCGTCACCGAGCTCCTCACCCGGGGCGGGCGGGACATCCGCCACGCCATCGCCATGGTCGTCCCCGAAGCGTGGGAGGGCGAGAGGGACCTCGATGCCGCGGCGCGGGGCTTCTACCGCTACCACGCGTCCCTCATGGAGCCCTGGGACGGGCCCGCGGGCCTCATCTTCACCGACGGGCTGGGTGTCGGAGCCGCCCTCGACCGCAACGGGCTGCGGCCCCTCCGCTGGACCGTCTGCGAGGACGGGCTGGTCGTCTGCTGCTCGGAAGCGGGGGCGGTGGACGTCTCCGGTCACGGCCAGGTACGACGAGGACGCCTCGGACCGGGCCAGATGCTCTTCGTCGACCCCTCCCGTGGCCTCCTCGAGGACGAGGCCTGCAAGGAGCGGCTGGGCGCCGCCGGCCCCTACGGCCGCTGGGCGGCGGACGGCGTCCGGCAGATCTCCCGAGGACGCCCCATCGTCCAGACCCCGGAGCCGGATGTGCTCGAGCGGCGGCAGGCGATGTACGGCTACACCCGGGAGGAGCTGGCCATGGTCCTCAAGGCCATGGCTCACGACGCCAAGGAGCCCACGTTCTCCATGGGCGACGACTCGCCCCTCCCCCACCTCGCCGGCCGGGCGCGCCCGATCCACCATTACCTACGCCAACGGTTCGCCCAGGTCACCAACCCGCCCATCGACCACCTGCGCGAGCGCCTGGTCATGAGCCTGCGCACGCTCCTCGGCCCCCGCCACCCGATCCTCAGCGAGCGCCCCGAGGCGGCCCAGCTGCTGGCTCTGCGCTCGTTCTTTGTCTACCCGTCGATGATCGTCGACCTGCTCACCGAGTTCTCCCTCGGCCATGAGGGTGGATCCCCGTTCGGGAGCGCCCACCTCGACGCCAGCTTCCCCGCCTCGGACGGGCCCGGAGGCCTGCGGGCCGCGGTGGAGCGCCTGTGCGAGGACGCGGAACGGCTGGTCAATGAGGGTGTCGGCATCCTCGTGCTGGACGACGGCGGCGTCTCCGAGGACCGGGTGCCTGTCCCCGCTCTCTTGGCCGTTGGCGCCGTCCACCACCGCCTGGTGGCTGCGGGCCTGCGCATGAACACCAGCCTGGTGGTCAGTGCCGACGACGCCCGCGACGTCCACTACATCGCCTGCCTCCTGGGGTACGGGGCCGACGCCATCTGTCCCGGCCTGGCCCTGGAGACGGTGGCCCACGACGCCGACGAGAACGCCGATACCGAGCTGTCGGGCCCCGAGGCCCAGCAGCGGCTGCAGTCGGCCATGGAGGACGGCGTGCTCAAGGTGATGTCCAAGATGGGCATCTCGACCGTCGACTCCTACCGGGGAGCACAGATCTTCGAGGCCATCGGGCTCGGCCCCGAGGTGGTCGACGTCTGCTTCGCGGGCACGCCGTCGGTGGTGGGCGGGATCGGCTGGGCCGAGCTGGGCGAAGACTGCCTGGCCCGCCACCAGGAGTACCGCCTCATCGACGGGGGCTTCTACCGGTCGCTCAAGAAGCCCGGCAGCGAGTACCACACCCACAACGACCCCGTGGTCAAGGCCCTCAACGAGCTCAAGGCCGCCCACCTCCTCCAGGCCGCCATCCGCCAGGAGTCGGACGAGAACTACGACCGGTTCGCGGAAATGGTCAACTCCCGGCCGCCGACCGAGCTCCACGACCTGCTCGAGCTGGTGCCGGCGGGGCCGCCCGTCCCCCTCGAGGAGGTGGAGCCGGCCCTGGCCATCACCGCCCGGTTCTCGACCGGGGCCATGTCCCACGGCGCCCTCAGCCGGGAGGCCCACGAGACCCTGGCCGAGGGCATGAACCTGGTCGGAGGCCGGTCGAACTGCGGCGAGGGGGGCGAAGCCCGCTCCCGCTTCCTCACCCGCGGCCAGGAGAAGGGCGACAAGAACAGCAGGATCAAGCAGATCGCCTCCGGACGCTTCGGCGTCACGCCCGAGTACTGCGCCTACGCCGACGAGCTCAACATCAAGATGGCCCAGGGCTCCAAGCCGGGCGAGGGCGGCCAGATCCCGGGGGCCAAGGTGTCCGACGAGATCGCCACCCTCCGCCACACCCAGCCCGGCATCGGGCTCATCTCCCCGCCGCCCCACCACGACATCTACTCGATCGAGGACCTCGCTCAGCTCATCTACGACCTCAAGCAGGTGAACGGCCTGGCCGACGTGTCGGTCAAACTGGTGGCCGAGGACAACGTCGGCACCATCGCCGCCGGCGTGGCCAAGGCCCTGGCCGAGGTGATCCACATCAGCGGCGCCAACGGGGGCACTGGGGCGTCGCCCCTGATGTCCATCAAGCACGCCGGCCTTCCGTGGGAGTTGGGCGTGGCCGACACCCAGAAGGCGCTGATCGCCAACGGGCTGCGCGACCGCGTGCGGGTCCGCATGGACGGAGGGCTCCTCACCGGCCGAGACGTGCTGATGGCCGCCCTCCTCGGCGCCGACGAGTACTCGTTCGGCACCGCGGCCATGATCGCCGAGGGCTGCATCATGGCCCGGGCCTGCCACAAGGACACCTGTCCCACAGGTGTCGCCACCCAGCGCCCCCACCTCCGGGCCAAGTTCGTGGGCACGCCCGAGGGCGTCGCCGCCTACATGCTCTTCATCGCCGAGGAGGTACGCCGGGGCCTGGCCGCCCTGGGCCTGCGGTCCCTCGACGAGGCCATCGGCCGGGTCGAATGCCTTCGCCAGCGGACGGTCGACGACCCCCGAGCCAACACCATGGACCTCACCCCCCTGATCACGCCCCCGGACGACCCGGAGGCGCCGCGCCACTACGTCCGGCCCGTGGACATCCAGCGCCCTCGGTCGGCCCTGGGCGACCGTTTGCTGGCCGACGCCTTCCGCCCCATCTGGGACGGAGCCGAGATCGAGCTGAGCTATCCCATCGTCAACGCCGACCGTACGGTGGGCGCGGCCCTGAGCGGAGCGCTGGCCATGGAGTTCGGGGAGACGCCCCCGCCGGGAACGGCCTTCGTCCGCTTCGACGGCTCCGCGGGCCAGAGCTTCGGCGCCTTCCTCAACCACGGCATCGAGTTCGAGCTGGTGGGCGAGGCCAACGACTACGTGGGCAAGGCCATGGCCGGCGGACGTATCGTCATCCGGCCCCCGGCCGA
>JBHENM010000441.1:0-2613 GCA_046262035.1 Acidimicrobiales bacterium
AACCACCAGACCATCGAAACCATGATCCTGCGCGTCCTGTTCGTCGTCGTCACGCGGGCTTGAGGGTCAAAGCGAGCGGAGCGATTCCCTGAGCCGTCACCACGTTCCCGCGGGAACGAAATCGGTGGATCGAGGATAAACCCCAGTCGCGGCCCGACGCCTGGTACATGGCGCCTCGCGCAGCCCGTCATAGTTCCATTGCTGTACAGGCTCTGGATAGTTTGCCCATCGCCCGACGGGGAAAGTAAGGGCTCTCCTAACCCATCCGTGGGTGCCTGAGTAGCCCATCCGCGTCTGCACCCCGCCTCCTTCCTACGTTTCCGAGCTGTCTGAAGGCTCCGGGAGTGGAGGAGGAGAACGGGGTGCTGGGTGTCAAGGTATGGCGTCGGCTGGTCGGCGTCGATGACCGAACCGTGATCGAGCGGGTCGAGTTCGACGAGGAGGCCGACGCGGTCGTCGCTCATGTGCGGCCGAGACGGATGCGAAAGCGCCGCTGCGGCCGGTGCGGGAAGCGGGCAGCGGGCTATGACCAGGGTGAAGGGCGTCGGCGGTGGCGGGCGCTCGACCTGGGTGAGGTCCGCTCGTTCCTGGAGGCGGAGGCACCCCGGGTGGACTGCGCCGAGCACGGGCCGACCGTCATCCAGTTCCCCTGGGCTCGCCACGCCGCCGGCCACACCCGGGCCTTCGACGACACCGTGGCGTGGCTGGCGGTGCACACCTCCAAGACGGCGATCGTCGAGTTGGTGCGGATCGCCTGGTCGACGGTGGGGGCCATCGTGTCCCGGGTCGTCGACGAGGCCCGAGCCGCGGTCGACCCCTTCGACGGGCTGCGGCGGATCGGCATCGACGAGATCTCCTACAAGCGCGGCCACCGCTACCTCACCGTGGTGGTCGACCACGACACCGGCCGGCTGGTGTGGGCGGCCAAGGGCCACGACAAGAAGACCCTGGAAGGCTTCTTCGACCTCCTAGGAGAGGGCCGCTGCGCCCAGGTGCGCCTGGTCAGCGCCGATGCCGCCGAGTGGATCGGCGATGTCGTCCACGACCGCTGTGCCAACGCCACGATCTGCCTTGACGCCTTCCACATCGTGAAGTGGTGCACCGAGGCGCTCGACGAGGTGCGACGGGAGACCTGGAACGAGGCCCGCCGGGGTGGGATGCGGGCCCACGCCCGAGACCTCAAGGGTGCCCGCTACGCCCTGTGGAAGAACCCCGAGGACCTGACCGGGCGCCAGAAGGCGAAGCTCGCCTGGGTGGCCACGGTCAACCGCCGTCTCTACCGGGCCTACCTGCTCAAAGAGCAGCTCCGAGCGGTCATCGCCCTCAAGGGCGTGCGGGCACTGGTGATGCTCGACCAGTGGCTGGGCTGGGCCGCCCGCTGCCGCATCCCCGCCTTCGTCGAGCTGGGCCGCAGGATCCGCAAGAACCTGGCCGGAATCGAGGCGGCCCTGCTCCACAACCTCTCGAACGCCCTGGTGGAATCCACCAACACCAAGCTTCGGGTGCTCACCCGGATGGCCTACGGCTTCCGTGAGCCCGAGCACCTCATCGCCCTCGCCCTCCTCGACCGGGGCGGCTACTGCCCCTCCCTGCCCGGGAGGCCCTGACTACCGGGCGGCGACGAGGAGGCCGCCGGGGGTCGGCGTGGCGCCGGCGCTTACGGCGAGGGCCTCGATCAGGCTGTTGCGCAGCAACCGGGAGGTGGGTGCCGTCGCCAGCTCGACCACTGCGGCAGCAGCCACCACGGAGTTGATACTTGCCCTGTCCCGACAAACGAGCACGGCCCGGGCCAGGGCCTGACGGACGGAGGGCGAGTCGACTCGGGCCAGGGCCGCAGGCAGAGCGTCAACGATCTCTTCGACGCTCTGGTCAGCGACGGCCGTTCGCAGAAGCTCGAGTTCGGGTGACAGCAGGCGAGGTAGCGGGAGTTGCAGCGACATCTCGAGAGCCGGCAGCTGCACCATCTCGTCGACCACCTCGACGAGCTCCTCCTCGTCGCAGCGCAAGAGGATCCGGGCCTGCTTACGGGCCTCCACGTCCAGCCAGGCGCGAGCGAGTTCAGCCTCCGAGGGACCCCGGCGCACCCCGCAGCATCGCTTCGCCTTCCGGCCGCTTCCGCAAGAGCACCGCCCGTTCCGTTCCCCGTTGGCCATCTGCCGACCCCCTCGCCCTCGGTATCAACCGATGCTCGCACCGCCAAGGCCTGAGGTGGTGGATCAACCCACGGATGGGTGAGGAGAGTCAAAAATCTTGACGAGAACTGCTGCCGGCGGTTACTCCAGCTCGGCGGCGCGTGCCTGACTCGCCCGGCGCGCCTTCCAGACCTCCCGCCCCACGGGTACGAACGACACGGCCAGGATGAGGCCGATGATCGGCAGGAGCCACCGGTCGATGTCGTGGATGGTGTTGCCCAACACGTAGCCGGCCAGGGTCACGCCTGCACCCCACAGCACCCCGCCGACGACGTTGAAGGTCACGAACCGGCGGTAGTCCATCTGAGCCACGCCGGCGACCATCGGTGCGAACGTGCGCACGACCGGTACGAACCGGGCCAGGATGATCGTCTTCGAGCCGTGCTCCTCGAAGTAGGCGCGGGCCCGTTCGACGTTCTTC
>JBHENM010000442.1:0-1561 GCA_046262035.1 Acidimicrobiales bacterium
GGTGGTGGCGGTGGGGGTGCGGGGGCGGCAGATCGAGGCCTACGCCCCTGACGGCCGGTCGCTGGGTAAAGCCCCCTGCGGTGTCGGACCGACGCATGTGCGGGCGGGTGCCGCCGGCCTCTTCTACGTGGCCGACACCCAAGGGGACAGCGTTTTGGTGTTCGAGGCCGGATCCAGCGCGGTGCGTCAGGTGGAGCGGGTAGCGACCGGTGGTGCCCCCTACGGCTTGGCGGTCGACTTCGCCCGGCGACGCCTGTACGTGACCCTGACGGGAACGAACCAGTTGCGCTCCTACCGGATCGAGGGGTCAAAGCTGATCGCCGATGGGAGCTGGGCCACCGTCCGCCAGCCCAACGACGTGGCCGTCGACGAGACGACGGGGCGGGTGGTGGTGGCCGGCACCGCCGACGGCGTGCTGCAGTTCCTCGATCCCTAAACCGGGTCGCTACGCTCCTTGGCCCAGGTTCCGGGCCAGACCGCCGTCCATGGTGAACGTGGACCCCGTGCAGTAGTCGGAATCGCTGGACGCGAGGAACAGAGCGAGGCGGGCGATCTCGGCGGGCTCGGCGGCCCGCTTGAACGGGATGCTCTGCACTTGCTCCTCGAGCAGCGCCGGGTCGTCGATGGCCGCCTGGTTGAACGGGGTCAGCACCATGCCTGGGGCCAGGTTGTTGACGTTGATCTTCATGGGGGCAAGCTCCAGCGTCAGCGTCCGCGTCAGGTTGCGGATGGCCCCCTTTGAACAGTCGTAGTCCGCGCCACCGGCGTTGGGGATGTCCTCGTGGACAGAGGTGACGTTGATGATCTTGCCGCCGCCCCCGTGCTTCCTGCGCTCCTGGATGAAGCGACGGCAGCAGAAGAACGCGCCGTAGACGTTGGTCCGGATGGCCTTGTCCCACACCTCGGTCTCCAGCTCGGCGACCTCGGTGCCCGACGCGTCCACGCCTGCGTTGTTCATGAGGATGTCGATCGTCCCGAACGCCTCGACCGCCCGGTCGAAGGCCGCCGCCACCTGCACCTCGTCACTGATGTCGACCTGCACGACGAGCGCCTTGCGCCCGGCACCCTCGACCTCCTTGGCGGTTGCCGCCGCGCCATCGACGTCGTGGAGGTAAGTGACCACCACATCGGCGCCCTCGACGGCAAAGGCCACCGCCGAGGCCCGGCCGATGCCGGAATCCGATCCGGTGATGAGGGCGACCTTGCCCATCAGTCGTTGTGTGGTCATGACGTCTCCTTGTCGTGGGTGTTC
The DNA here is from genome assembly GCA_046262035.1 of Acidimicrobiales bacterium. Taxonomy (GTDB): domain Bacteria; phylum Actinomycetota; class Acidimicrobiia; order Acidimicrobiales; family AC-14; genus JBHENM01. The sequence goes on from JBHENM010000442.1 coordinate 1,253, forward strand.
GAGGGATTGCTTCCCTGGGAAGCCTGGGTGATGCGCCACGCGGCGTTGATGAGCCCGACGTGGGAGAACGCCTGGGGAAAGTTGCCCAGCAGCGGCCCACCATCGGGGACGGCCTCCTCCGACATGAGCCCGAGGTCGTTGGCGTAGGAGCGGGCACTGGCGAACCAGCCCTCGGCCCGCTCCACCTCGCCAGCCATGGCCAGGCATTCGGCCAGCCAGAACGTGCAGATCAGGAATCCGCTCTCGTCCTCCGGCCAGCGACGGACCAGCCCACCGGTGCCGAGCTCGCGCTCGATGGCGTCGATTGTG
>JBHENM010000443.1:0-1920 GCA_046262035.1 Acidimicrobiales bacterium
GCTAGCTACTTCGACCTGAATTAGTCGAGGCGCAAACCGTTGCGGCACAACGGTTCCAGCTCCTGGGGATCCCCCAGTTCCGGCCCGAATGTCGTCATGATGGCCTCAACCCCTTATCGCAGAAGGGATTGAGACCATCATGATCCGTACCGTAAGCCCCCAGCCCACGCTGTGGGAGTCGGTGATCCCCCAGTGCCTCATGGGCCTGCCCGGGGACCTGGCCGAGATCGATGCCCTGCTCGACGACGAGCGGTTCTTCGAGCCGTTCCGTCCGTTCTTCGATCCGGTGATCGGCCGGCCGTCGATCCCGCTCGAGACCTACATCCGGATGATGTTCCTGAAGTACCGGTATCGGCTCGGCTTCGAGCCGCTGTGTAGGGAGGTGGCCGACTCCCTGGCCTGGCGGCGGTTCTGCCGCATCCCCCTCAGCGCGTCGGTGCCGCACCCGTCCACGCTGATGAAGATCACCACCCGCTGCGGCGAGGAGGCGGCGGCCGGGCTGAACGAGACGCTGCTGGCCAAGGCGGCCGAAGAGAAGGTGATCAAGCTCGACCGGGTCCGGGCCGACACCACCGTGGTCGAGGCCAACGTCGCCTACCCGACCGACTCGGGACTCCTGGCCAAGGGCGTGGCCAAGCTGGTGAAGCTGAGCGCGGCCATCAAAGCCGCTGGTCTCGCAGCGCGCACGAGCACCCGGGACCGCAGCCGATCGGTGCGCCGCCGGGCGCACGCCATCGCCGCCTGGCTCCGCCGGCGCAACGACGACGCCAAGGAAGAGGTAAAGGCCATCACCGGTGAGATGGCTGGGATCGCCGAGGCCGCCATCGCCGACGCCCGCCACCTCGCCACCAACGCCCGTCGCTGTCTTCGCCGGGCCGGCCAGAGCGCATCGAGCAAGGCCGCCACCCTGGTCGCCGAGCTGGAGCGCACCGCCGATCTGCTCGAGCGGGTGGCGGCCCAGACCCGCACCCGCCTGGCCGGCGAGGTGCCCGACGGCTCCACCCGTGTCGTCTCTCTCCATGACCCCGACGCCCGGCCCATCGCCAAGGGCCGCCTCGGCCGTCCGGTGGAGTTCGGCTACAAGGCCCAGGTGGTCGACAACGTCGATGGCATCGTCCTCGATCACCACGTCGTGCGGGGCAACCCGCCCGACGCCCCGATGCTGGTGCCGGCCATCGCCCGCGTCAAAGCTCGGTTCGGCCGAGCTCCGAAATCCGTCACCGCCGACCGGGGCTACGGCGAGGCCGCCGTCGACGCCGGCCTCGAGGCCCTCGGCGTCAGGAAAGTCGTCATTCCCCGCCGGGGCAAGCCGGGCGTCGCCCGCCAGAAGGTTCAGCGGGGCCGCGGTTTCCAGAAGTTGGTGAAGTGGCGCACGGGCTCGGAGGCTCGGATCTCCTGCCTGAAACGCGACTACGGATGGCGGCGCACCCGCATCGACGGCACCGCCGGGGCCCAGACGTGGTGCGCGTGGGGCGTCTTGGCCCACAACGCCACCAAGATCAGCGGCCTCATCCACGCCGAGGATGCTCCCGAAGCGCCGAAACAGACGAAGTTTGCGCCGCCGGATCGTCGGGGGACCGGACCACCGCGGCGACATCGTGCCGCTCCCTCCGCCTGACCCGCTCGTCCCTCCCCCTCTACCGGCATGCCCGGACGGCTCGAGAATGAGCCGGAACGGGAAGTCGGAGTCGAGGTGAGGGACGAGATCGGGAGCGCGGGCTGCTGTCGGATCAACTCCCGGGAGAACTGGGCTCCGTTCGCTCGGAGTTCTTCAGGTCGAAGTAGCTAGTGCCCTGGCCGCCATCCTTCGCTCGTTGAGGTCCACCACCTGTCGGCGCCCGGAGGCCACCCTTGGGCCATGAGCCAGCGGGTGAAGGTACGACGCCTGACCGACGAGGAAGGTCGGCGCTTGAAGAAGAT